>JAWBJM010000037.1:0-16902 GCA_038832545.1 Pyrobaculum sp. | reverse complement strand
AGAGAAGATTTGTAGTGTTGTAGGAGGTGAAAGTGTGAGAACGAAGGCGTGTGATTTATTTAAAAATCTAGATAAAAGAGTCTACCAAGGGAAAAACCCAAGGGTGTTGGCGGCTTCTTTAGTGTACCTTGCTGCAGAGAGTTTGGGGATGCATATACCAAAGCAGAGTATAGCAAAAGTGTTAAGTATTAGTAAATTTACAATCCGAGACACTGTCTCAAGGCTTAGGAAACATGTCTCTACTTCTTAAAATATTTGAATGTTTAGAATGTACATACTCATGTAGAGAAAAAGACATATGTAAATTTTCTCAGTCTGAGATCCCCTACGTAATAAAACTGGTATCTAGAATCTTTAGAAAAACAATAGATGACACAATCGACTTTAGATATCGTTTTTTTAAAAAAGTTAGTGAGAACTTAGCCGAGTGGGCTACGTTAGAGACCTTCGGCCTAGGCGAAATTGCAGAGTTTATCAAAAATAGAGAAGTTGAAGACATACTGCTTATACCTGGAAGGCCTATTTATCTAACTACAAGACGTGGTAAGATTAAGATAAGTAAAACGACGACGCCAGATTTAGTGTCGCAGATACTTAAAATCGCGTATATGAAAGGCATAGAGCTCACCACTTCAAATCCCTCTTTTAGATATAGTCTAAAGTTTGGACACTATACTATTAGAGTGTCTGTGGACTTGCCGCCTATAGTCCCCCTACCACAGGCGTATGTGAGAATACATAGAGGAAAAATAACACTCTCGCATTTACTAAACAGTGGGTTTTTGACAAAGAGCCAGTTAATAGAAATTGGTAGATATGTAAAAGAGGGTAGAAATATAGTCGTAAGCGGGCCGCCGGGCTCAGGTAAGACTACACTTCTCTCAGCTATAGACGACCTAATCCCTCAAAATTTCCAAAGAGTGTATATTGACGAAGCCGACGAGTTTGAAGACGACGAAGAAAAAAATCAAATAAAAATCAGAAATGTAGATAAACTAAGAGAGATATATACATCTTTGAATCGAAATATAGACGTTGTCATAATAGGCGAGTTACAATATGAAGGACACTTTATGGCGTATAAGACTTCTGTAGAAATAGGGATTCAGACATTGGCAACAATGCACGCATCTAATATTAAAGACGCTATAAAACGTCTGGAAAGATATGTAGAAGTAAAAAATATGGCAATTATACAATTAGAGAAAAAATATAGCGCTACTATTAACAGACGTGTAGTAGACATATATGCTCAGTGATTATATAGTACATCGATTTCATGAATTAGTTGAAAAAACGTATTACAAACTCGTTTTGGTATTGGCAATCTTTTCAATATTTAGTATTGTACTGAGCGGCTTGTCACTATTTGGCGAAGCTACACTTAGGTATTTTGCGCTTATAACTTCTATAATGGGCTTTATAATAGCGAAAACAATACTTAATAAATTAAGTAAAAAATTAAGAAAACTATTAAGTAGCCCAGAGAGAGAGTTGAAGGTAAAGAGGTATCTCCAAATTTTAAAAGATGTCTACATACCTTCAGACTACTTACTAAGAATTTCTACAGAGCCTAAAGTACTTGATCCATTGACTAAGAGTGAGAAAAGGAGACTGGAGGCTGGACTTGAACTGTTGAAATCTAAATACTTAAACTTAGAGACCCGTATAAAAATTGTTTATATAGCTACATTATTAGCTGTTATACTGCCGCACATAATAGTGACAAAAGATTTTATAGTATTTATATTAACTCTTATTTTGATATTATCTATGCGAAAAAACTAGTCAAATTTTTCTTCTTTCTTTTCTTCTTTTTTCTCTTCTTTTTCAAGTTTCGACGCCGCTATAATTTCATCAATTCTCAAGATCATTGAGGCTGCTTCAACAGCGACTTTTAGAGCGTTGATTTTAACTAATAGCGGCTCTATCAACCCAAGGGCCAGCATATCTACCACTTTGCCTTGGTATACGTCAAGGCCGTATTTCCATCCGTCGGATTGTTCGTGTTTATGTGTTAGCTCTGTTAATATATCGATGGGGTCGAGCCCAGCGTTTTCAGCAAGTGTCTTTGGTATAGTCTCAAGAGCTCTTGCGAAAGCCTCTACTGCATACTGTTCTCGGCCGCCTACTTTGGGAGCGAATTGCCTGATTGCTCTAGCGGCCTCAACCTCAGCTGCGCCGCCTGCGGGTAGTATGTAAGGCTCTTCAACTACGTCAGACACTACAGATAACGCATCGTCTAGGTTACGTTCGGCTTCGTCAACTAGTCTTTCAAAGCCTCCTCTGACTAAGATAGACACAGCTCTGGGGTTTTTACATTGTTCTACAAATACCATCTTCTCGTCTCCAACACGTCTCTCCTCAACTAAACCGGCGAATCCAAGATCTGCTTCTGTTAAGTCCTCGATATTTGTCACAAGTCTCCCACCAGTAGCTCTAACAAGTTTTTCAATATCACTACGTTTTACTCTCCTCACGGCGAGAATGCCGGCTTTTGCCAAATAGTACTGTGCAATGTCGTCAATGCCTTTTGTAGTGAACAAGGCAGTGACTCCCAATGCCTTTAGTTTATCTACATAACTCTTCAAAATTCTCTCCTCTTCCTCTAAGAACGCTCTCATTTGTGTCGGGTCGCTTATCCTAATCTCTGCGTCAATTTCTGGTTTCTCAACCTCCAGTGGGGCGTCTAATAGTGCAATTTTAGCATTTACTACACGCTTAGGCATTGCCGCGTGGACAACTTCTTTGTCGACAATGACGCCGTAGACTAACTGAGTGTCTAGGAGCGAGCCGCCGTGTTTTTTAACAATTTGTATATTGTCTAAGTCAACGTACCATCTCCCATTTCTCTCTTCTGCAACTTGTAAAACAGCCCTCACTGCTAAATCTGCGAAGTAGTCTTTAACAGTCTCGGAGATCTTACCTCCCATTGAGGTTATAGCTATCTTTTTTAACATTTCTGAATCTGTCCGGTTGACGGGAATTGCTATTTTTCTCAAATGTTCTGTAGCGACGTCAAGCGCTTTTTTAAATCCACTGACTATTACTGTTGGGTGTATATTCTTCTCTAATAGCTTCTCTGCTTCTTCAAGTAAAGCACCAGCTAACACCACAGCTGTAGTGGTTCCGTCGCCAGCCTCCTCTTCCTGAGATTTAGATATCTCAACTAATAATTTAGCAATGGGGTGTTGTACATCCATTTCGTCTAATATTGTGGCGCCGTCGTTTGTTATTGTAATGTCGCCAAGAGAATCTATCAACATTTTGTCCATGCCCTTCGGCCCAAGTGTAGATCTCATGACTTCCGCAATAGCTCTAGCAATCATGATATTAAGCCTCACTGCCTCTTTTCCAAAAGCTCTTTGTGTGCCTTCTTTTAGCACCAACACAGGGACTCCGCCTATTTGAGTCAATACTGCTTGACTCATGGCTTTACAAAAATTGTGTATATAAAAACTTTTCTTATGTTAAATCCAAAGTTCTTGCAAGAGGGATAACAGAGTCTTCTGTTATATACACAGTGTCTTCGAACTGGGCCACAAAGCCCTTTGATCGTTCAATTAAAATTTCATACCCGTGTAGCACACCGCCTTTAACTGCCTGAGAAAATAGAGAGCCATCTATTTTAGGAAACCATCTTGGTGAAAACGGAAGAGGGCCAGCCTCTGCGTATATAACATCTATCAATGGTTGAAAAGTTTTATGGCGCATTTTAATCAATCGGTATATTGTAATTTCTCTACTTTCTTCTACATAGCCCTCTCCATTAGTCGCAAAAGGCTCAATTGCGTAGACGTCGCCAGGTTCTAACGTCTGAGATGCAGATTTGTCCGGATAGTTTGGTATTACATAACCAGCGTGTAGAAGATAACGTTTTATCATGTGGCCTGTTAAATTATATACTGGTCTCAACCCATAACTCTTAATAACGCCCTCCACCGCGTCGCCTATCTGCCAAGCCTTTACTCCAGGCTTTGCAATTGACAAAGCCGTAGACAGAGCGTTCTGTGCAGCTTTTGCAATTTTTGAAAATACAGGGCCAAACGTAACAGTCACAGCGGCGTCTACTATATATCCATCACGCTGAGCCCCCACGTCGATTTTCACAACTCCACTTTTTGGAATTCTCAAAGTCTCTCCACGTCTAGCTGTGAAGTGAGCGGCCACTTCATTAATTCCTATATTGACAGGAAACGCCGGCTTTACATCGTTTGCTCTAATAAAGTTCTCTACTTTTTCACATATTTCTAACACAGGCGTGTCTGGTTGTGTTAGATCGATGGCGTATTTCAACGCCCTATGTACAACGTCGCCTACTATTTTTAAAATTTGCAACATTGTAAAGTGAAGGGCCTGGGTTTAAAACTCTTAGGAAGGGAAAGAATTTAAAAGATGTGTAAAGGACTCCACATGGGCGCCTTGACTATAGTTGCAAAGTATATGATTGTGGCGCAGATAGAGGTAAACGGTAGTGTAGATAAATCAGACATAATAGGCGCATTGTTTTCACAGACAGAGGGGCTTTTAGGTAAAGACATGGATTTGAGAGAATTACAAGTAATGGGGAGAGTGGGGAGAATTGAAGTAGATATTTTTGAAAAAAATGGAAAAACAAAGGCCAAGATACACATCCCTAGTAATCTAGATAGATACGAAACAGCGTTAGTAGCGGCATTGATAGAAAGCATAGAGAGAGTGGGGCCGTACTTAGCCACTGTGAAAGTGTTAGAAATTAGAGACTTGAGAGAAGAAAAACGGAGAAAAATTATAGATAGAGCAAAAGAACTTGTAAAACTAATTGAAGAAGAAATTCTACCCGACACAAAGGAGATTATTGAAAAACTTAAAGAAGACGTTGCAAAAGCAGAGGTGATAGAGTACGGACCTGAGAAGCTGCCGGCGGGTCCCGATATAGATAAAAGCGACGAAATTATCATAGTTGAAGGAAGAGCTGACGTAGTAAACTTAGTAAAACATGGGTATAGAAACGTCATAGCTATAGAGGGGATAAGTAGAGGTGTCCCCCAGACTGTGGTGAGTCTAAGTAAGAAAAAGTCTGTCACTGTATTTATTGACGGAGACAAGGGAGGCGAGTTAGTACTTAAAGAATTACTAAAAGTGGCCCACGTGGACTATATAGCGAGAGCCCCTCTTGGCAAAGAAGTAGAACAATTAACTGCTAAAGAAATCGCCAAGGCTCTGAGGAATAAGATATCGCTCGAAGAGTGGTTATCTCAACAAAAAAGTCAAGTAGAGAAAGTTGAACAGACTCCTCAACAGCCGTCTGAAAGTCCAACAGTGCAAGTGCCTTTTGACATATCTAAAAAAATAGAAGAAATGTTGGGAACGCTAGAGGCGGAGATATACGGAGCCAATTGGACATTGTTAAAGAAACTACCAGTGAGAGAACTACCCGACTATTTGACAAATACAAGTGATCAAATCTACGCAATTATTATGGATGGGATAACTACTCAGAGAATTGTAGACCTAGCAGCTAAGAAAAATATAAAACTAATTGTGACGGCCAAAGTAGGTCCTTTGACAAAAGTACCAGAAGATATGAAAATCTACACATTTGACCAATTACTCCAAAAAGTCCAATAGAGATTTTTTAACTTGGCCAGACTTTAAGTCGCTCTCTCTGATGCCTATGACTTTTGCAATTCTCATGGCGGCAGGCAATATCTGATTTTCGATATAGTAGTCGACATCGATTTTTTTCACATCGTCCAGTAGTATATAGGGTATAGCTCTCTCTGAAATCTTCCCCCCGCCTCTCACCACGACGTAGCCCACCATCGCCCCTTTCCTCACTTTAAATCCTCTCTTTTTTAGTAGCATAGCAGCTTGCACATGTGGAGGATAGGCTTTATATTCTTCTAATTCTTTTTCTAAAGTCTTCCATATAATTAAGTGGTCTAGTTCAAAATCAAATTTTTTCAACTTTTCTACAACCTCTTTGACATACCTCACAACTCTCTCTCTAGCCTCTGTCAAATCTCTAGACTTTAGAATAAGTTCAATTACTTTTAATTGAACCTCTTTGGCGAGTTCGCTCCAGTCACCTCTCACAACTTCAAAACCCACTATGTCAACTCTACCGTCGCCTAGGAGGCCTGTATATCTCTTCTTAGCTTCGGTGAATAAAACTTTGACATAGTCTTTATCAATTTTTATATCTATACCGTAGTTCTCCTCAACGTACTTTGCCAATTTTTCTACATCTCCACCTTTCTTTATAAAAAGGCTGTCGGTGTCGCCGTAGATGACGACTACGCCTATTTTCATTGCGTAGTTAATTACATTTTTTAAAATCGCTCTTGCAAAAGCCGTCACAGACTCGGCCACCTCTCTCTTATACCACCTTGCGCCTACCCATCCTAAGTAGCCATAGACAGCGTTCGCCATTATTTTCAAAGCTCTCTGTCTCTCATCAAGTAGTCGATATTCTATACTACTTGGGCTGTATAGTTTTGCCTCTTCTCTAACTGCTTTTCTCAATTCTACGAGCTGTTCAAGAACTCTCGGCACAAAGCCAGTAGGGGATTTCTTAAACTTGTGGCCCACCTCTGGGGCTATATAAACTCCCTCTGGGGGTTCTGGCTCGTCATTTTCAATATATGTATCTGGAGATATGTTAAACTTCATCATGATGTTTGGATACATTGAAGAGAAGTCTAATACTAGGACGTCGCTGTACAGCCCCGGCTTGGGCTCGAGTACAATTGCGCCCTTGTAGGGCTCATATTTCCGCTCTTCTCTGTTGGGGGCCACTTCGCCCATGGAATAAGCATATCGTAACAACATCCACTCAACTCTATTGCCTACGCTAGCCGCTGCCACTTGGTCAAGAGGCAGACCCGAGACTGAGGAGAGTTGTATTAAAAAAGGTAGTAATTTCTCGGCGAGGCCTAAGGTAGACCTCACGTCGTCAAGAATGTACTGTTTTAACAAAGGCCTCTTTGCCACGTCTCGCCAGTATTCATATATCCTATGGCCTGGCAACAAGACTCTCTGATCTCTTTTCATCACGCCGAAATACTCAGCCACTCTATCTAGAGTCTTGATCTTTATTTCTTGTATTTCATCCACTATGTTGTACAAATCGACGTTGGCTCTCCCCACTAACGACCAGTGGCCGTATACGCTTTGCTGCGGCCACCCCCCCAGTCTATCTACTCTCAGCGCGACTCCCACTGATTTCGCTCTCTGAAAGAGATAAGGCCAATCAAAGCCGTTTGAGTTATAGCCAACTATAACGTCGGGGTCGTGTCTTTGTATAAACTCCACAAAGGCCTTGAGAGCCTTTCTGTCGTCTGAACCATCTGCCTCAAATACCTCTTCAACGCCGTCGTTGGTTTTAGCGGCGATCATAACTACGGGATCTCTTTCGGCCTCTGGGCTCCCCCTCTCGTTGTATACCTCAATGTCGAACGCGAGGATTTTCATAGGCGGTGGAAAGCCGCCTCTCACGCCGAGCCACTTAGTCACTTCATAAACCCTTAAGCTTTTTAAGTCGCCGACCTCTCTCACCTCTGCTAAGTTCCACGTGCTGGGGAAGACGCCGGTGTCTATCATATACCTCATATAGTATCTAATGTCAGCTTCATATACATTGGCAACACCTGGTACAGACATGGCAGCTTCTCTCAGTTTCCTCACGTCTTCTGGTTTTTTCGCCACCACTTTTACAAATTTATACAATTTGCCGAGTAATTTTCTTTCTACTTCTTCACATCTCTCTAAAGGGGCAACTTTAGATAGTCTTGTCTTAACTATGTCTAGACATGACTCACACTGGACGTAGAAATAAGGTCTGAAGGACTTGTCTATTATTAATACCCGCCTATTTTCATTATCTATTCCAAAAATTCTCACTTCGGGAACCCCCCCTACTATGGCGTAAGTAATGTCAATAGGCCAAAATTCTTTCTCCACGGAGATAAAAGCTTTTAATATAAATTAATAAATTGGCGATGGAACAGTTAATAAAATGTTTTGAACAAATACCAAGGAAAAGAGACACTGTACATAGTTATATAATTGAGTGGTTGCTCGAAAAAATGAAACAAGTATGAAGCTATACATTTCACTATCAATCCTCAGCGCCATATACACAGCCGCTTTGACCCTCGAAAAAGTCACAGACCCCTCTATTTTGACGTGGAATGTAGTAATAGGGGCGATGGTCCCACTCGCGCTAGTTTTGTCGCTTGTACCAATATTAGGCCCAGTGTTATTTCAGACAGCAGCAGAAGTCTTAATTAAATCTCTAAACCCGCCATTGGCGCTTGGCATATATATAGACTTCTTTAAAATACTATCATGGGTCATAAATATATTGTTTACAATATCTTTAATAATGTATATTAAACAGTACCGTAGACATTTAGCAAGGAGAATAATTAAGACTCTACTATTCTAGTGAAAGCCCCGGCCGGGATTCGAACCCGGGACCTCCCGCTCTCTCGTACGTATTACAAGGCTTGCGTGGGGCTCCGCCCCTGGGCGCTCCGACCGGGCTGAGCTACCGGGGCTGGGTTTTTATTTACATACATATATAAAGTTTTACTCACTGAGCCGGGGAACCGCACCTCACTGGGCCGCCAGCGGCGGCTCTCTTGCGGCACTCAACACTTTAGTAGTTTGGTATTTATAATTATTAAGCCGTTGTAGATTGTACCAGTTTATAGTGTTGTATAATTTGATCTCTAACTTTTTCAAAATGTTGTGGAATCTCCTCTGGCTGAATCCCCCGCGCTAGATAGCGGGAGAATCTCGCCTTGTACATATCTTCATTCTCACTCCTAAGCATTTTGGCATACTCCGCGATGTGTTTGCCAGTTATTCTATCTTCGTCAGGCAAGACGTCTTCACTGTGCGGAATTTTCAAACCTGCATCCAATGCGCCTTTCAAAACTGCAAATATTCTAGAACTTGGGGCGGGTCTATGCAGCCCAATGTCTAATACTGCCTCGGCTATTCCCCTCTTTCTGGCTTCGAAACCGACTACAAGCCCAAGTAGATATGCAGAGGGTGTGTTATTTTCATCACCTTTCCAGCCGAATTTATACAAAACTCTCGTGTCAAAGCCCACCACTGTGACATCTCCATGAGGTTTTGCAATGACTACTTGAGCTATCACATGTTTATTTGTTTTTCTTACTACAAGCCGTGGCTTTCGGGATAGGATTAGTTTTCTTCTTTTTCTATAATTAGTAAGGCCCTCTCTTCGCCTCCTAAAGGGTACTTTATACCTCGGCCCCCTTGCCATATTATCTCAAGGGCTCTTTCGTTAATTTGTGTTCAATTATATAGGTCTTTAAGTGGTCTAAGTCGCGGAAATAATTGCCTTTGACCATTTTATATAGTTGTCTCCATGTTGCAGGTTCAATTTTGCCCTTTCTCTTCAACGTATTGAGAAACCGCCTCATAGCCCTCATTTTATTTTTCCAAACCTCTTCTTCGTCTATTCTCGGGCCCTTCCTACTGCCGTGTCCTCTTCTCCGACCTTTTTTCTTCTTTAGATGTCTAACACGCCACCTACCTCTAGAAACTCCTTTAGATGGTTCTGCCCATATCAATCCCTCATCTATTAGAGCTCTCACGTCGTTTTTAGTAATTACTTCATCGAGTCTCTCCACAGCCTTTGGCGAAATTTTTACTCTACTCTCACCAACGCCTAAGATCTCAGCGGCTAATTTCTTAACGTCTACCATGGCTACTGACCTTCAGTTGTTGTTTTTAACTCTTTCTTCAAAATCTCCTCTACGCGTTTACCGACGTTTAAGATGTAGAACCCCATCTCTCTCGCCTTTTTCACAATTTCAACTCTCTTCTTAAGTCCCACTGTACGGCCAATTCTAACAGCATGAACAGCGGGATTTAATTTATTCAGCTCCTCTGGGCTGTGGACCAACGCTTCGACAAATCCACTGGGGTGTAGGCCACGGACTTCTACAGGTTTTCTATAGCCAGTCTCTACAGGCCTAGGCCAACCTTTCATTTTTCTTCTTATTTTATTGTCTAGAGTCCGTTGGTTCCTCCACCCGCTGTCTTCAATTCTCTTATACCTCCATTGGTCAATCCTGATAAACACAGGCTTTTTTCTCTTCATAGCTAGTCGAAGTCTCAAGAGTCTCTCTAAGTGTCGGGGTAACTCTCTTCTTGGCCTAGACACGGTGACTTTAATTAGTCTAATATTTAAAATTTAATATACGTAGGCCAATAGAACACCTCCAATTTTTCTCTCCTTAGCCTCTAAGTGCGACATCACGCCTTGGCTTGTCGAAATTATTAAAATTCCAATTTGTCTAGCCGGTAGAAATTTCTGTTCCCACTGGACAATTTCTCTATATTTCACTGGATATCTCGGCTTAATTGGGCTAATGTCGTTGATTTTCCCAAGGAGCTGAACTATATATTTACCGCCCCTTCCATCGTCTACATACTCAATCTCGCCTACGTAGCCATATCTCTGTAAAACTCTCAACACGTAGTAAGTCAACTTATTCACAGGCCAGATAACCACTTGTCTCTTTCCCATAACCTCTGCGTTTTTTATCAAAGTCAGTGCGTTCGACAAGATGTCAAGCATCACCATAGCCCTCTCTTTAGCTTCGGTTTAAAAATATTTCTAGTAGTACTTCTTAAACCCTAGCTGCGGCGCCACTTCTCTAAAACACCTCCTACATAGATTAATTCCATATTTCCTAATCACTGCTTCTCTAGTTCCACATCTAATACACCTAATTTTACTCTTCCCAAAAGGTCTCTCCTTGGGGGGTTTAACTGAAGGCACGGCTAGAAAAAGGGTTTGGTATTTAAAGTTTTACGACTGGAGGAACAGTTCAAAATTCTTTTGGAAGATTTCTTCTAGCCGGCCGCTTTGTATAAGCCGTTCAATAACTTGGTTGACCACGAGGCGGAGGTCTTGGGCACATTTAGGCATAGCCACAGAGATAAACCCAGCAGAACCTGGATTCTCAAATGCGATTTTAAGGTCTGGAAACTTTTTAACTAAGGCCGTTGCTATAGACCTGTCCAATATTATTGCGTCTACATCTCCTCTTCTCAACACCTCAACCATATACGGATAAACTTTGTCGTATCTACTGACTACAGCCCTCCCGGCTTTTTTCTAAATTCTCAACTGCCCACTCTTCATGAGTAGTTCCAATTTGAACTCCCACCCGTTTTCTATAGAGGTCATCTACCTTGTCTATATCTTGTCTGTCGGCTTTTGTCACCACTACAATAGCATTGAGAACTCTAGCACCTTTTCTCTCTCCGTAGTCCACGTAATTGCGCTAATTGCTATATCTACGTCGCCCCGCCTCACGGCTTCTAATAAACCCGCAAATCGTATATCTCTAATCTCCAACTCCACTCCTAGTTCCCTAGCTATATCTATATCCCACCATACGATTGTCCCGCCTCTTACCCACTCCCAAGGAGGCCACGTGGCGTCTGTCCCTCCCTCTTTTTTAATAGTCTCAACCGACACAGGACATTGAGAAGTTGACGTGGTCTGAGTAAGATGAGGCGAAGTCGTATCGGGAGTTGTAAATTAAAAAGCCGAGGAGTAAGCCGGCGACTAACGCTATGGCTGCTATGAATATACTTCTCATACCAATTTTATTAAAACGGTATATGTCTCTTCTCATGAAAGCCGTTGTAATTGGAGGCGGGGTCGTTGGCCTCTTCACTGCCTACTACCTTAGACGGGAGGACGTAGACGTAGTAGTTATAGAACAAGGAGATCTTGGACAATGGTCTAGAGCCGCGGCTGGTATTTTAGAATTTACGCGATTTGTCATTAATAGAATAAATGTGAAGTCATACCTATATAAGTATATATATATGGTGTTTAAAGGCGAGGCGCGGGTTAAGACATTAGATAGGGCTTGGATTTCAACATATCTAAAAGTACTCGGAAAAGCGCCTACGCCAGAGATGTGGGATGGTATTAAATTTTTCGGCGATTTCTCTAGGCGGCAATACAAGGCGTTTGCAGAAGAGAAAAACGACTTTGACTACTCAGAAGAGCCTTTGTATGAAATTGGAGTCGACGTTGAAAAAGCACTCGAAGAGGCTAGACGAGACCCGCTTACGCCGAAGGTAGAACGTGGATTTTGTTGTGGACAAGATGCCTTAGTCTATCTAGACGCCGCGAAGTTATCCACTGAAGACTTTGTCGAGAGGTTAAAGAGAGAGTTATCAGACGTAGTTTTTATTAAAAGAAGAGCTGAAGAAATCGTTGGGACTGATGTTTGGCTAGAGGGGGGCGCCGTAGAGCGCGGCGACGTAGTAATTGTTGCAGCGGGGTATTGGGCAAGGAAGTTAGGAGTGCCGGTGGCCCCCCTTAAGGGATACGGCTTTAGGACATTTGCAAAAGCTCGACATATGTTTCTCGACATGCGCTATGGATTCGCGGTAGTCCCTCTCTCCAAGTGGACAAAGATCACGGGGAGATTCGACCTAGATGGGAGTGACGACCATACGCCTTCAAATAGAGTGATTAACAACGCAAAGAGACTACTCGGCGACTTCGATATCATAGACATGGCAGTGGGCTATAGGCCATGCACTCCCGACGGTTTTCCAGTCATTGATAGATTAAATTCTGTCGTTATTGTCACAGGCGCCTGTCGCCTGGGCTGGACCTATGGACCTGCATTAGGGAAAGCCGCTGCAGATCTGGCGTTGGGCAGAAGAACTACTGAAGTCTTCACTACGAGGCGCTTTAGAGACAGACCCTAGTTGTGGGATAGACAAAAGGCCCTATTGAGCGGTATTGTCCAAGTAGATACGCCAACGCCGTTAAAGCCGCCACAATTGCGTCGATTAAGTCAACGTTATAAACTCCGTACTTCTTCCCGACTTCGCTTCTTGTAACGCCCATAGACCTTAGACTAGTCAATGGGTGCACTTCAACTACGCGTGTATTTAATTTCTTACTCAACTCTATCCCTCTTTTAGTCAATTCCCTCATAGGCCCCATGAGTGGTGGCAGTAGTCTGTGCCCTAATTTACGTAGCTCTTTCTCTACATCTCTAAGACCTCCAGAGCTGGGTTTTGTCAACGGCGCGTCTATTGCAACCACTAAGGGAGACATTAATGAAATAATTTTCTCAATTTCTTCATCGTTTTTAGCAAAGGCGAGTAGCAATAGTTCACAATTGTCTAACACAGCCAAGGCGCTGGGTCTCTTGACAGCTAAGTCTACGCCAGCTACAAACATAAATTGACACTAGACTTAGATAAATATGCCTAACTGCGTAGTGATCGGGGGGTCCACTGGAATAGGCGCAGCTACAGTATTGGCATTGGCGAAGCGCGGCTATAACGTAGCGTTCAACTATGCAAAGAATACAGAAGAAGCTCTAAGAGTGGCTAGAGAAGCCGCTAAATACAACGTGGAGGTGTTACACTTCAAGGCCGACGCGACGTCTTGGGAAGAAATGAATACTTTTGCAAAAGCTGTAGAGGAAAAATTCGGCGAAATACACTCGTTGGTTGTAAACATAGGAGGCCTGCCGAAGAGGTTAACTCTAGAAGAGTCAGACCTGGCGTATTGGCGCCAAGTCATAGACCTAAATCTCACTAGCGCGTATATAGCCACTAAGTTGTTTACTCCTCTTATGAAAAGCGGCGCCATTGTATACGTCAGCTCAATTGCGGCATATACAGGCGGGGGAAGGGGCGCATTTGCATACGCCGCGGCGAAGGCTGGACTACTGGGGCTCACAAGAGCTCTCGCGAAAGAGCTAGGGCCTCGTGGAATTAGAACAGTGGCGGTGCTACCTGGACTCATAGACACGCCGTTTCATAAAAAGGCAGAGACCGGCGACATTGAGACGTGGGCAAAGACAATGAGTTATTTAAAAAGAGTGGGGAAGCCAGAGGAAGTGGCGGAAGTTATAGCCTTTCTCATAAGCGACGCCGCTTCATATATAAACGGCGCATTTATCGACGTAAACGGCGGGTGGTACGGCTAAAAATTCAAAACGAATAAATTACGTGGAAGATTTTGAAATTTTATCAAAGGCTCAAATAAGAGGTGGGGCGTACGTCTACGTAGATGAATATGTGGCAGAAGTAGAGTTTAGAGAAGTCCACTACTGGGGGATATATAGAGGAAAGCCTTCTCTATATGTATATATTAAACTTCCAGAGGTTCGAGAATTACTTAAGGAAAGAAGTATATGGCTCAATAGATGGTTCAACGACGTGGTTAGAATAAAACTTGAAGAGAAGACGGCGGCTTTTTTAGCAGCTTTTGCACTATACGACAGATTTGTATATAGATTTGAAATAGACGCAGGCATGCAGTTAGTTAAAGAATATACACCAGACATACCGGGTGGGTGTATCTGGGCAGACGTGGGACTGCCTCTATTTATGTGGAGAGCTGCATACGATGCGTATCACAATTTGAAATTTGGAGGGGAGAGGAAGATATATGCTGAAAAAGTATTTGAAGTTTTAAAAAGCGGTTTTTAAGACTTTACTATCAGTTCGTATTTCTTCTGGCAGAACCACCAAGCTTTACACTCAATATCAGGCTCTCTTAGACGCTTCTCCGCGTCTTCAGTAGTGGCTGGCGGAGGCACAATCACTGGGTCGCCTGGCTTCCAGTCAGCGGGAGTGGCATAGCCATATTTATAGCTAAACTGTATGGCGTCAATTATTCTAAGGATCTCGTCAACATTACGTCCATTTGTGTATGGATACGCCGCAAACCACGCCAGTTTTAAGTCGGGGTCTATTAAAGCGACAGTCCTAACTGTAAGTGTCTGCCCAGGAGGCACTGCGTTAAATAGACTGGCAACTTTTGTATCTATATCTGCAATTATTGGGAAAGGTATCTTTACTCCAAATAGTTGTTCAATCTGCCTCTTCCATTCTACATGGCTGAAAGCGCTGTCGACGCTGAGGCCAAGTAGCTCAACACCCCTCTTTTTGAATTCTTCATATTTTCTACTAAATGCTATGAACTCTGTGGTACAGACTGGCGTAAAGTCTGCCGGATGTGAGAACAGAAGCAGCCACTTGCCTTTATAGTCGCCAAAGCATTTCGTGCCGTGGTCGGTGTTGAAACACAAGTCTTCCGGTATTTTCATGCCTAGGTATGGACCCCTTACTTCAGTAGTCATAGTCTATAGATTATTTGAATTTTTAAATATTTCTTTCCAGAAGTTATTTCGAGAACTAACTAACTTGAAATCGTCAGAGCCTTAACGGAAGACGGGTAGTTTATTAAAACGTAGAACACAGGCGTGATGTATCTAAGTTTGGCAATTTGTAATACTTTATCGGGCAAAGGCTTAGCAATAGTAAATACCTTATCTGTAGCTATATATTTTTTAGTTTTTTTCGATAAGTCAAGTGTAGTTTCTTCATACTCAATTGCATAGCCTTCTTCTACTAATTGGCGAAGAACTTCACTAATATGAAAAGGCGAAATCTCTATTTTTTGCTTAGTCTCCTCTCTATATACTATTGAAAGCGCGTATATTGTCATAAGGTCTGCACTCTCTAAAGTAGCTAATATTGAAGCCACTAAGCTTTTTACGTCCACAGAAAATATACATATCTCTTTTTTTAAATATTTACGGTGGTTACTCAATAAACCACTTTGACTTAGGCACTTTTTTCAACTCTTGCGCCAAGTACTCTGCAAACTTCACCACAGGCTTTGTATAGAACTGACCTTTTCTATTGTAATAATCTAGAGTTGCTGAAAATGGTATTTTTAACGTAGCGCCAGGGTATTCAATCCCCTTTTCATGTTTATTCAAAACAATTAACAACTTTGCATCAAAAAATTTTTTAATAAGCGTAAGGGATTTACTACAATCTTCGTACCCCTCTACGACTAGTACAATAATATCAGATTTATCGAGCCCAAACACTTCAAGGGGGGTGATTCTAGAAAGTTGGTACATGTCGATTATTACAACATCTATTGAGTACTTTACTATGTTCCTCCGTACAGCCTCGGTAATTTTAGAAAATATATTATCCCAATCTTTAATTCTCCATATAGACGCAGGGTCTATGTAGATAGGCAAAACAAATAGGTTTTTTAACCGTGGATCTCTATACGCATCTATCTCTGGAATAACTTCTTCTAAATTTATTAAAGGGGCTTGAAAAAACCTAGCCGCGCCGCCTCCAAGATCTATTAAAAGAACATTTAATGTTAAAGCTGCCGCAGTATTTACAGCTAAGGTAGTTTTTCCAGCGCCGCCTTTACAACTAGTGAAAGCTACAGTTGCGGTTTTTATCATTTGTTAAGTTGCTGCCGACGGCTTACACCTCTCAGCTAGTATTGCAATTAAAGCGGCGAGTTTTGTATTAAATTTTTCAGCAAGTTTAACTAAGTCGTCTGGCGAAATAGTCTTACTCAACGCCTCTATATGCGGCTCCTCTAACAAATCTATGACTTTATAAATCATTTCTATCATTCTGTCATTCATAACTAGCGGCGTGGCCTTAGGATCAATTAGAAACTTCACAAAAGTCCTCTCCTCTGGTTGGAGTTTAGCAATAGTGGAGGCAACGTATCTCATAAATTGTCCCACATCGGCCGTCTCTTTTGGAAGACTTCTTTGTTCTACCGCCGTCTCTGTGCTACCCTCCGCCGTAGCTTGTCTAATTTCTTGCGCCAACTCAGCTAACTCACGTCGTGATTCCCCTTTCCTTTCACCAATAATAATTCTAAATTTCTCCACATAGGCGCCTACTTTAAAAATTTTTAAATCTTCAGTTCTTAAGATGTTACTAAAAACAGCGGTGAAAGATCTGTGTAGAGGCGGGAGTAGAATCTAACGAATTTCTCTGCAACTTTCCAAAGGTCTTCTAATTGTTTAAATATGTCGAAATTAATGT
>JAWBJM010000036.1:0-16909 GCA_038832545.1 Pyrobaculum sp. | reverse complement strand
ATGGCGACTAGAAGAGATTGGCTAAAGACCGTCGCCTCTTTTGCAATAGGCGCGGCTGTGGGTGCCGGCGCCACATATACCGCAATGATATCTCTTTGGTCTCCTTTATTTGCTATAGTGGCTTCTATAATCCCCTCTACATTTATAGTCCTTGCCTATGTATTACAACAATATGTTCAGATTTCTACACATTTACTAAATATCATACCCTATGCTGCGCCGGTGGTTGTCTTAACTCTCCTACACATTGTGAAGAGGTCTGGCATGAGGACAGTGGCACCTCGGTGGCTGGCAAGGCCGTACGTTCGTGAAGAAAGAAGCTAAAACTTATAAAAATATATTTATTATCGCATAAGCCCCGGTAGCTCAGCCCGGTCGGAGCGCCCAGGGGCGGAGCCCCACGCAAGCCTCGTAATGAACTACATGAGACAGCGGGAGGTCCCGGGTTCGAATCCCGGCCGGGGCTTATTTCAATTGTGTAATACAAATCTCGTTGTCTCTATAGATCACCTTGCCCCCCCTCCCACATTCTTCAGCCTTTCCCAAGCCCAGTGCTTCAGATATTAGATCTGCGAAGAGGCCTAGGGGGCCGTAGAAATTAACTCTATATACTCTCTCAGCTATGTCTAACAGCCTCCGTGTATTTACAGCTCTGTGACAAAATACAGCGAAGGCGAATGTGCCGTATTTATCTACAGGTAGGTCTTCTAATCTCCCAACTTCAAAACTTATATAGAGAGAGGGCATGGGCCCCTCTCCTCCTCTATCAAACTCCAGAGGTAGAATAGATACGCGCTCTTCTTCTAGAGAGAGGACTTCCCAATTTTCATCTAGAATCACTAAGTCGGCACCAGTCGTGGCGCTGATCTCTGTTGAAAAGCCACAAGGCAGCCACCCAGCCACCAACGCCAGATGCCCCTTGCCTAATTTAGCCACTGCTCTAGCTCTAAGTTGTTGAAACAAAGCAGTGGCAGCAAACAAAGCCTCGTTATTTATTTTAGACCCTTCGCCAATTAGATGGGGAATAATAACTTCATCAAATACAGCGCCAATTATTCTACTCGAGAGGCCTGGGGGGATTTTACTCGTCCTCTTATATTTATTACCCCTCTTTACAAAATACCCAAGCTCAGCTAGAAGTTGGTAAACTGAGCTAAGGGCGTCTTCAACTAATACTTCATTTTGTTTTAACAATAGTCTTAAATACCTACTACCAGCCACTCCGGCATCTAATGCAGACATCTAAAAAAGTGACGTAGAGGTTTTAATATCTATCAACCAATTCTCAACGCCTGCCTAGGTAGAAGTCTGTAAGGCCTAGTTGTGTTAGCGCTTCAATCAACGGGCCTAGATGCTCTCTGGGGTCTCTTTCTTCAAATTTTACAAAAATAGCTGAGACGTATTTCTTCATAAGTTCCGGCCTTTCATTCAATTCCAACAATACGTCTCTTATCTTTTTCTTAAGCTCCGGCGGGAGGTCTTTTCTCACTAACACAGTGTGAGAGGGATTCGGGCCTGCCACTGCCAATTTTCCATCTCTTGTGCGAAGTACTCTACTATTGTTCATAGCCTCGTAGTAGAGAGCCAGCGCCACGTCGCCCGCCATGACCGTCACGTCTACTCTACCCGTCCTCAACGCCTCCCAACATTGGGCGTAGCCCCCTCCGAAGATGACCTCTCCAAAGAATTTTTCAGCCAAGTCTCTAGGCCTCTTGATACCTGCCGCGTCTATGTAGCCGTTGTCATATAAAAACTTCATAGGCATGACAAAGCCAGATACAGAAGTCTCAGAGGGGAAACAAGCCCTCTTTCCTTTCAACTCGTCAAGGGTCTGATAAGGCGACTCTTTTAATACAATAAAGTAGCTGTAGTAGAAAGGCGCCACTACTCTCTTGTCGTCCACCACCACGTCTCTATACTCTACGAGGAGCACGTCCACTTCTGCCTCTTTCATAGCAATAGCAGATACTAGAGTCCCAACTCCAAGCGCCACGTGGGCGTGTTTAAACTTCAACGCCTCTACCAACGCCGGCACGGCAGTGGGGTAGTATATCTCCACGGGGACCCCCAGCCTCTCCTCAAGAAATTTTCTCAACTCCTCAGCTTCTCTGACAGTTACTCTATCCATCACGCCGGGGTTTACCACAAAGACTAATTTCTCAGCCGCGCCTAACTGGCGGCCGCCCTGTGTCTTTACTGTGTGGTCGCTGTGTGGCGCCGGCTGGGTAGTTGCTAATGCTATCAAAACCGCCGCCACTACCACTAGAACAGCTGCAGGTATTATGTACTGTATTTTTCTTGAAGCCATGTGCTTCCTACAGTATATCTATAAAAACATTAACACTGTTAATTTAAATCGTAGATTTATACGGACCCCGGGCCGTGGAATTCGAAACATTTTTTTATTAAAAACAATTACAGTGTTAAAATTTAAATGTAGATAATAACCAAAATCCATGTTAAAGATGGTCGATATCTATTTCTCATACGATGGGAGGCCTTTGATAAATTCTTTGAGTCTAGAGGTGGGAGAGGGGGAGAGAGTGGCTGTTATGGGCCGCAGTGGCGTAGGCAAGACGACGCTTTTAAAAATCGCCTCAGGTCTCATCAAGCCTCACAGAGGGGTGGTGGAGGTTAAGGCTAGGCTTTCTTACATACCCCAGAACCTCGGCCTCGTGGAGACGGCGTCTGCGGTGGAAAATGTCCTATTTGGGAGTTTAGATTGGAGGGGATTTTACATAGGCATTTGGCGTAGAGATTTAAAAGAGAGGGCGCTTGAGGCTCTGCGAGTAGTTGGGCTTGAGAAACTCGCCGACGTGAAGGTTTATAAGCTAAGTGGCGGCGAGAGACAGAGAGTGGCTATTGCAAGAGCGCTTATGCAAAAGTCTGGGCTTATTCTAGCCGACGAGCCTGTGGCTAGTCTCGACAGAGAGACCGCCGAGTCTGTGTTAGAGATTTTGACATCTCTCAATGGCGTGTCGGTTGTGGCCGTGATGCACGACGAAGATCTCGCTAGAAAGTTTTTCCAAAGGGGGTATTTAATGAAAGACGGCCGCCTTGTGAGACTGTGGTAATCATTGTCTTACTCAGTGCGGCGTTGGCGCTAGGCTTTTTCTTAAAACTATACGAAGTAGATTGGATGAGAGGCTTTCTGAATATCTACACCTTTTTAAAAGATATAAGACTTGAAGGCGAGGTGCTCTACGACGCGCTTTACGCCATATACGAGACTCTACTCATCTCGCTCTTCGCCACTGCATTAGCAATCGCTATTTCACTACCTCTGGCGGCTGTGTCTATAACCGATGTAGTGCCGCGTTGGGCGGCAGTTATTGCAAGATCTACTGCGGCTTTCGCCAGGTCTATACCGGCGTTGATGTGGGGTGTTTTGGGAGTAGTGGCGTTTGGCCCGGGGCCGGCGGCGGGGGCAGTGGCATTGACGATATACAGCGTTGGGTATTTAACTAAGCTCTTCTACGAAACTTTTGAAAATGTAGATAGAAATTTTGTAGATGCTGTAAAAGTCGTTGGTGCTAGAGGTCTAAAACTCGCCGTGTTGATATACAGACAACAAAAGAGACAAATAGTCACAAATTCTATATTTATGCTGGAGTATAACGTAAGGACGGCTACTATAATAGGCTTCGTAGGGGCCGGCGGCGTGGGGTACTATATCACACAGTATCTAAATCTACTTGACTACGGAGCGGCGGCTACGTTTATAGTCGCAGTCTTTTTCATAGTGTTGGCTATGGAGGGGGCGTCTTATGTGTTAAGAAGGAGATCTATATAGCTGTAAAGTCCAAGGCTTGTCAAAGTCGGCGGGGGGCTTTAGATTCTTTAATAACTTAGCCTCCTGTACACTCTCCTCGCGCCTCTTTTTGGCAGCTTCGTCTACTGGAATCGCCACTCCTATTGGTGTCGGCTTTCCTTCAGTCATATTGACAAAAGTAAAAAAGCCGTGGGCTACGGCTCTCCTTTCTCTAAAGCCACCTGCCTCTACGAAAAACTCTACGTCTAGGCTCGTATTGCCTACGTACGAGATGGCTGTCTTTATGTCTACCACATCGCCGACGTGAATAGGCTTTTTAAAAACTATTTTATACACGCCGGCTGTTACGTAAATAGCTGGCTTAAACCTAAAAGCCTCTATAAAAGCCAACTCGTCGAGTTTAAACATAAGCCTACCTGCGTACATCAAAACTCCGTCGAGTGAGTCCTCTGGCATTGCGACAAAACTGGAGACGCTCCTACTGTGTGAGACAATTTCTCCGTCTTCTATAACCCGGTCTACTTCTAGGCGCCATTGTTGAAAATGTCTACAAAGCCCCTCCCACTCCGCGTCGCATAGAACCTCTCTATCGATAGGCACTGGCCTCCCTTCAGAGTCCACTTTTACAAATATCATCTTCCCCACTGTCGCCAGCGACACATGTCCATTTCTCAAGACGTAGGTCTCTACTAAGACACTTAGGCTACTCCTCCTAGTCCCCACTACCCAACTCTTAAAGAGTAGCACATCTCCGGCTTTGACTGGGGATATGAAGTGCGTCTTGTCTAAAAATCCCAGTACGACGTTGCCTTTTGCAAAATTTATCGCCGCAATCGTCCCGCTGTCTATTAACCACTCTAATAGATACCCGCCGTATAGAGTGCCCAGGGGGTTGACGTGCCTCTGTGACACAAGTCTTGCCGAATTTACTAAGGTCTTAGACACTTCCATTAAGCCTAAATTTTTTGCATGTATATAGATTAGACGCGACTGATTTTTAAACCCCCAACACTACACAATAGAGTGATCCCACCCAGTCACCCTAGGTATAGAAGTCTCTTAGAGAGAGAGAAATTAGTAGAGGGCTTTAGAGAGGGGTACGTAGTCCCCCAGGGCCTAATAGCCCACGGCAGAGGGGAGTGTTTCGACTACCTCTTAGGAGAGGCTACACAAGACTTCGCAGTGGAGGCCATCACGGCTGCGGCAGCCGCGTTGATATTAGCAAAGCGCCCAGTGATAAGCGTAAATGGAAATGTAGCCGCCTTAGCTCCCGAAGCAGTGGTGGAGTTAGCCAAGGCGGTGCCCGCCTTAATTGAAGTCAATCTCTTCTACCGAACGAGAGAAAGAGAGGAGAAGATCGCAGAGGTGTTGAAGAGATACGGAGCTGAGAAAATCCTCGGGGTGGGGGAGGACGCCTCTTGTACAATTCCAGAGCTATTCAGCGAGAGGAGGCGGGTGAGCTGTGAGGGGATTTATAAAGCAGACGTAGTCTTAGTGCCGTTAGAAGACGGAGATAGGACAGAGGCTTTGAGGAAGATGGGGAAGACAGTAGTAGCGATAGATTTAAATCCCCTGAGCCGCACTTCCCAAACAGCCTCGATTACCATAGTCGACAATATAACTAGAGCACTGCCTCTATTGAAAGATGTGGTACACCGCCTAAAGACAAAAAGCAGGACGGAGCTATTAGAGATTTTGACAAAATACGACAATAGGAGAACTTTGGGGCAGGCACTTCTCTATATTTCAAAAAGACTTCAAGAACTTAGTCAAATACAATAGACCTCTCCACCAGGTGAGATATATGCACCACGCCACGTTTTTTTAAAAACTCCACAGTGTCGACAACCCAGTCGGACTCCACTATTATCACTAACACGCCCTTTTTTGCATACATGCCCACATGTCCTTTCACACGCCTCAACTCCTCTGCCCAAGGGGGGAGGAAACCCAACTCTTTAGAAAAGATATATGACAGTTCTAAAAATTTGTCGAAGGATGGATTAGACATAAATTTTTTAAAAATTCTCCCCCCCACCTCTATCAATTGCTCCCGGCGGCTTTGTAAGATATATGACGTGGGAGTAGGCGCCATGTCTAACGTAACGGCAGCTGCCTTTGGACAGTTAAAACTCACGGCGTGTCCAACGCCCGGGGCTCCAGGAGATGTGCGGACGACGAGACAGCCCCCGGTATATATAGCCAAGACGTCTCCAAGACCTGTGCCATTCACAACTTCTTTTACATGGGCCTCTACGTAAGCCTCCGGCGTATTGCCATATTTTGCCACAGCCTTTGCGATATTTAAAACAGCAGAGGCGGCGTAGCCGTAGCCGAGTGGGTATGGCGATTCCACCACAGCGCCTATTGCCCCCCTCTCTATAATTAGGTCGTTGTACCGAACATCCCCACCGCTTAGCTTAATCTGGGCGTAGTCTAACAAAAGGCCGGCGCCGACAGACCCAGTATAAATCGGCGCATCTCTATAGCGGGGCGTCCAGAAGCCTGTGACGTGGTGGGGGATTAAAAACCTCTTCCACATGCGGCTTCTAAAGCCTTCACTAGTAGATACAAAGTCTTATTGACGGGAGTCTCAACCCCAAACCGCTCTCCGTATTTAACCACTGCGCCGTTTATGTAATCTATTTCAGTGGGGGAACAAGTGGCGATATCTCTTGCAGTAGAGGATATATTCAACGCAGTGGCCTCGGCGACTCGGTAGACCTCCTCTACGGGATCCGCCGGCAGTTTCACTCCCATTTTTCTACACAACTCAGCCACCTCCAAAGCGGCTAACGCAGCTAGCTCTTTGACGTAGGGGACTTCTACAACTACTCTATTAGGCTTGTTTAAAACAGCCGTGAGTGAGTTAATAGCTGCGTTGACTGCAAGCTTCAACCATCGGTAGGGCTCTACGTCGTCTACAACTTTTACTCTAGCGCCCCCCCTTTCTAAAACCTCAGCAGCGTCGGCAGCTTCAATCGGCATAATAAACTCACCCAAGCCTCTCAACTGAGTTACACAGCCCTCGCGATATACTCCATAAGTCAACACTACGGGGTAGGCAGAGCCATACCTCTCTTTAACTAACTCAAAGCCCCCCACTCCGTTTTGAACCACTAAAACAACGCCTTTTAGAAGAGAAATTGTGGAGGCAGTGTCGTAGGCCTTCACTGCTAGAAATACATATTTAACACCGCCTAAGTCAGACGTCGTCTCTACAGCTAAGCTCGTACAGTCGTCCCCTATGCAAAAAAGAGGACGTTCGCATCTCTTTCTCACTACAGCTCTCGGCACAACGCCAGCTCGGTTTAAGAAATACACAATTAAAGACCCTACGGCTCCCAGCCCCACTATGCCGAACATAAATATATATACACAAACGGTTTATAATTATGACGAGGCGGAAAGTGACAGATTTTGTAAAGGGAGGAGGCCCTTACGTCTGGATAACGGCATATGACTACCCAACGGCGAAGTTAGTAGACGAGGCGGGAGTAGACGGCATTTTAGTAGGCGACTCGCTGGGCATGGTAGTGCTGGGGTATTTAAACACACTGTCGGTAAAACTGTCCGACATGGTGAGACATACTGAAGCTGTTGCAAGGGCCAGACCAAAGGCGTTAGTAGTGGCAGACATGCCATTTATGACTTATGAAACTGGCTTTAGAGACGCCTTGAGAAACGCATCTCGATTAATTAAAGCGGGGGCAGACGCCGTGAAGTTAGAAGGGGGAGTTGAGTACGTAGATGTCATAGAGAAATTAGTGAAGGCAGGCATCCCAGTGATGGGCCACATAGGCCTCAATCCACAAAGAGTTTTAACACTAGGAGGCTTTAGACAAGTGGGTAAGACAGAAGAGCAGAAAAGAAAAATTCTACAAGATGCAAAAGCTCTTAGAGACGCAGGCGTATTCTCAATTGTGATTGAGTTCGTACCTCCCCATGTGGCTAAAGAAGTCACAGAGGCGGTGGACGTGCCTACGATATGTATAGGCGCTGGACCTCATTGCGACGGTCAGATTTTAGTTCTCCACGACGTCATAGGCCTTACTCCAAAACCGCCGAGTTTTGCAAAGAGATACGTAGACGTCGCCTCTGTGATAAAAAACGCAGTTGCTGAATACGTTAGAGAGGTGAGAGAGAGGAAATTCCCCCCGGAAATTTAAGCCCCGGCCGGGATTTGAACCCGGGACCTACGGGTCTGCAGCCCGCCGCTTACGGCCGCCCGCCGTCTGCCGGACTGAGCTACCGGGGCCCTAGTTATAGTGCCCGGGCTTTTAAAAATTTTTCGCATTTTCTCCTAGGCGCTGCGTCGAGGATATTATAGAGACCCCACCCAGTGGGGAACCACTTCTTTTCCCCCCGCCTCAAATCTATAGATACTAGAGGGCTCTCGACTACATAACTCTCATACTCTCCCCCCTCTCCAATAGGCGAGAATTTATATCTTCTAGAAAGGGCAATAATCTCTTCAACAATTTCTTCAGTCACCACTACGCCGAGGTGTCTCTCCGCCAGCCCCATAGCCATTACAGCTGTAATTACAAATTTCATAATCTTAACTTCTTCACGCAGAAGCTCCTCTGGGTCGTGGCCCCACAGAGGAGTGATGTGGACTAGGCCGAGGCTTTCTGAAATTTTGTCTAATCTCTCTTTTTGATATCGAGAAGCCACAGCTCCCGAGACGACGCCATCTAGCCCATATCTATTTTTCAATTCCGCAAGCGCGCGGGCCAATTCCACAACCTCTCTCTCTTTTTCGCCGCTCACTTCCACTAGGTGTTGTGGAATACACATAGAGTCGCCGTGGAGAAGGGCCCATTTTATATTCACAGTGTGGAACATATAGGAGTACTCCACCCGAGGAGCCACAGTTATTAAACAAACAATTTTGTGGCCCGCCTCGAGAGTTTTTAATAGCGCGTAGTGGCTGTCTTTACCCCCACTGTATAGAACAGCCACTCTCATCACTTTAGCCTTGACAAAATTCTCTCAGCTACGGCGATAGCCTCAAATACGTCTTTAACAACCACCTCCCAACTCTTCTCGACCTCTCCGTTCTTTACAACACACAACAATTTCTTAGCCTTGGGGAACCATAGAAAATACACCTCCCACTTTCCGAAGACGCCGTTTACCCACTGTAGGCCATTAGCCTCTCCCGAGCTGTTGACTACCTCAAGCATCTTCGAGACCTCTATGTAGAAATCTCCAATGAAGTAGAGTAAATTCACAGAGTGTAGAGAAAAAACCTATTTTTTACTACAGCGGTTAGTTCTCTCCTCTCTCAAGCCGCTCTTTGTCTGGTGAGCGCCGAATTTACATACGTCTAGATAAGGTGCCAGTATTAAACACATACTGTTGATAAAATTCTTCAGCTTCGTCCACATGTGAAAAAACTACGTTGATTTATAAAAGCCCTTTGGTGTTTATTTTGCCTTTAAAACCGCGGCTTGGGCAGCGGCTAGTTTCGCCAATGGGACTCTAAACGGCGACGCGCTTACGTAATCAATCTTCGTCTTATGGAAGAAGTGAATAGACCTGGGGTCTCCGCCGTGTTCTCCACATACCCCCGCTTCTATCTTGGGGTTGACCTCCTTGGCGGTAGCGGCCGCCATCTCTACAAGCTTTCCAACGCCTACGACGTCGATAGTCTCAAATGGATTGGCCGGCAAGATCTTTAAGTCTAGATATTGAGGAATAAATTTATTCTCAGCGTCGTCGCGGCTGAAGCTAAAGACTGCTTGAGTCAAATCGTTTGTGCCAAAGCTAATAAAATCTACGTGTTTAGCAATTTCGTCCATAGTGAGGCACGCTCTCACAGTCTCCACCATAGTCCCTATTTTCACCTCTAGCTTCACTCCCATTTCTCTCTCTACGTCTCTCAAAGCGGGGAGAATAGCCTTCTCTTTTACATAAATAATCTCTTTCGCCTCCACCACTTGTGGAATCATAATCTCTACCACTGGTTTAAAGCCCTCTTTTATTAACTCGGCGGCTGCCTCTAGAATGGCTTTGTTTAAGTAGTAGTAGAAGTCTAAATGTGTGACGCCAACTCTTACGCCTCTGTGGCCTAGCATGGGGTTCGCCTCCTGCAGCGCCTTTACTCTACGGTAGAACTTCTCCAACTCCCCCACTTCCTCTCCCCTCATTTTTCTCTGATATATCTGTTCTAATACCTCCTCGGGCTTCGGGAGAAATTCATGTAGAGGCGGGTCAATAAGTCTAACTATAACGGGTAGGCCGTCCATAATTTTAAACACCTCTTTAAAGTCTGGCTTCAACATTTTGTACAGCTGTTCTAAATATGGCCTCCTTTCCTCAGGAGACTCCGCCAAGATGATTTTCCTCAACAACTCCAGCCTCTCCGGCTTTCTAAACATCCTCTCAATTCTTAAGAGGCCGATGCCCTCCGCCCCGAATTTTTTAGCAACTGCGGCGTCTTCTGGCAGATCTGCGTTAGCCCTAACCCCGAGCCTACGGTATTGATCAGCCCACTTCAACAACTCCTCCAGTTCTGGCACTAACTCAGCCTCTATTGTAGGCACGACGCCGATGTATACATTCCCAGTGTGGCCGTCTATTGTAATCCAGTCCCCCTCTCTCACCACTAAGTCTCCAATCTTTAGATATCTCTCTTCTTCTCTAATTTCAATAGACTCCGCCCCCACCACCGCCGGCTTGCCAATCGCCCTAGCCACCACAGCTGCGTGACTAGTCATTCCCCCTCTGCTTGTCAAAACGCCCACAGAGGCGTAAAAGCCGTGGACGTCGTCTGGCTTAGTCTCAACGCGGGCTAAGATAACTTTTCTACCCTGCGACGCCCACCTCACCGCGTCGTCGGGGTGGAAAACCACTTGTCCAGACACCGCGCCTGGGCTCGCCGGCAGTCCTTGCGCCACTGGCTTAGCCTTAGCCTTTGGGTCAATCCTCGGGTATAGTAGCTGTAAGACGTGTTCTGGACTGACGTAGAGAATAGCCTCCTCTTTTGAAATTATGCCCTCTTTCGCCATGTCTACAGCAGTCTTAACTCTAGCCAACGCAGTCATCTTCGCATTTCTACTCTGTAAGAAATACAAAACTCCTCTCTCTACAGTGAACTCTACGTCTTGTACGTCTTTATTTACTCTCTCTAACAACTTTACGCCGTTGTACAACTCCTCGTAGAGGTGGGGGAACCTCTTTCTAAACTCTTCTATATCCATCGGCGTCCTGATGCCAGCCACAACGTCCTCGCCTTGCGCCACAGGGAGGAATTCTCCATACAGTCTATTCTCGCCAGTGGCTACGTCTCTACTAAAGACTACGCCCGTCCCAGAGTCCCAGCCGACGTTGCCAAAGACCATTGTCACTACGTTAACCGCCGTACAGTCTGCTACGTCTGGAGTAATTTTCTCAATTATCCTATAGAAAATTGCCCTGGGCGACATCCAAGACCTAAAGACAGCTTTTACAGCAAGTCTCAACTGCTCCCATGGGTCTTGTGGAAAGCCTCCCCTCTCTCTCTTAATTATTTCTTTAAACTTCTCCACAGCCTCTTTCAACCCCTCAAGAGGCATCTCGGAGTCATCTTTGACGTTGTACTTCTTCTTTAACTCCTCCCACGTGTTAGAAAAGACTCTGTCATCTACCCCCAGGACAATTTTACCAAACATTTGGAGAAATCGCCTATATGCATCGTAGGCAAACCACTCGTTATTAGTCATCTTAACCAAGCCCTTTACAGTCTCGTCGTTAAGGCCGAGGTTGAGCACTGTGTCCATCATGCCGGGCATTGAGACGGCCGCACCACTTCTAACAGAGACTAACAACGGCTGTTCAGAGTCGCCGAATTTTCTGCCAGTGGCCACCTCTAGCTCTTTTACGTACTGGACTACTTGTGTCCACATCTCGCTGGGTATCTCTAGGCTGTTGATAATTGAGTGGAGTTTAGACAGTATTTCATCTCTGACTTCTGGAGGCGGGTTTTTTAACAACTGCGCCTCTAGTTGTTTAATTTCGTCGGCTCTCGGCTCGTAGAATTTTTTACACGCCTCTGTTGTGATAATAAATCCGGGGGGCACTCTCAGCCCTAGTTGAGTCATTTGGATTAAACTCGCCCCCTTACCGCCGAATAGTTTTTTATTTCTATAATCGGCTTCTTTAAAGCTGTAGACATATTTATACATAATGAAAAAAATAAAGCTATTTTTTAAAATATAACTCTACAGGGATTTTGTTAACATACCTAAGTCCCCATTTAAACATTTCAAACTTTGCGGCGTAGGGCACGACGCCGTGTTCTACAGCTTCTTGAAAAGAGCGGGCAAATTTTTCATCTGTCTTCCAGTTAGGCGACAGCACCCTCGCCTTCTTACGAAAAACTAAAAACAATACATAAGCCTCATAGCCGTTTTGTACCGCTCTTTTCAACTTATCCATGTGGCGGGCTCCTCTGGCAGTTGGGGCGTCTGGAAAGTAGGCCACGCCGTCTATTTCTAAAGTGACGCCTTTGACTTCCACCAGGGCGTATTTACCCTCTGGCGATTTGAGTAAGAGGTCAAGTCGGCTATCTTCGTAAACAGGTTCTGTCTTCTCGACAGTGTAATTTAGAAAGTGTCCACTCTCCACTAACCACTTGGCGATTTTATTGTGTAGAGATGAGTCTACTAACACAACCTCGTCTGGTAGCTCCACTGCTGTGAGATAGAGATTTGTCTTCCCCCCGCTCTTCCTCCTTGCCCATATACGTGCGCCAGGTACTAAGAGCTCTTGGAGCCTACCTGGGTCGTGTATATGTACAAATTCTTCTCTGCCGTTGACTAAGGCGACGCCGAGAAATCTATTGATTCTTTTTACAAAAATGGCATCAACCTCTGGGGGGTTAAGTGGAAAATACATACCGCGGCGGGTCTAGCCACCGAAGGGCGGTATTATCTGTACTACATCGCCGTCTTTAAGCGGCGTCTCAAGCCCTTTTAGAAAATCTATTGAGCGTCCATTGACCCAGATGTCGTGCATCGGCACTATTTGACGATTTTTTAAAATCTTCGACTTGAGGCTGGGGTAAATTTTGTCTAGTAGATTTATTACATCTTCAACTACTGCAGTATCTCCTATCTCTATTTCGTGTGTGACTACGTCGTATTTATCTAAGCCGAAGTATTTGGGGCCGAAGATCTTAACTACGACTCGCATATTGTAAACTACGTCTGTATATAAATGCGGGGGGTGGGATTTGAACCCACGCAGGCCTACGCCACAGGGACCTAAACCCTGCCCCTTTGACCTGGCTCGGGCACCCCCGCCGGTCTAAATTAAACAGAGACTTTTAAGTTTTTTCTAGAGGAGTGGAAGGAAAATATTTAACGCCATGATGGTGGCGATAATGGCCACTGAGATGGCCACAGCCGCCTTGGGGTTTAGTTTAATTTTTTCTAACTCTCCCTCTTCGCTAAATTTTATCAACCCAGCGGCTACGAATGGGTTAAGGCCTTCGTATTTTCTACGCCTTGCCATATTGTATAGTAATCTACAGGTTTAAAAACTCTTCAGTCCATGCGAGTGTCTTCATTCTCTGGCTATTGGGGTGTCATCATTAATATATATCTACGCCTCGCAGATTTATGTATTTAAGCGCGATGTTGGTAGGGCTTTTGGGAGGGCTTCTAGGGCCTTTAGTGGGTGTCGGAGGGGGGGTTTTCATAGTCCCTATTTTAAACAGCTTGGGGGTGTCTTTCCAGACGGCGGCAGCTGTCAGTCTTTTTTCAATTATAGCCACCTCTATAGTTTCTGTGTATAACTATAGAAAAATTATTAATTTTGTAGATTTATGGCGTTTTTTACTATTTTCTACTATTTCTGCGGCGTTAAGCGCCTTTTTGTCTATTAAATTTTCCAGTACCTGGATATATCTAGTCTATGGAGTTTATCTAGTTTCAATCGGGTTTATACTCTTATTAGAAATTAAACCAACGAAGAGGAGCGTAGTGTTGGGTTATTTACTAATTTTCTTAGGTGGGTTTGCCTCTTCGATGTTTGGCATCGGCGGCGGGACTATCTACGTGCCTGCGTTGATGCTGGCTGCTGGGCTGGACCCAAAAACCGCCGTTGCTTTTAGCATGGGGATAATCCTCCCGACGGCGATTTCGGGGACAGCTATCTACTTTAAGTTTGGAGTATTAGACATAAATCTGGGCGTTGTTGTGGCGCTGGGCAGCTCTATTGGGGCGTATGTATCTAGTAAGTACATTATGCCAAAACTCAAGTCTGAGTCTATAAGAAAATTATTCACGACCTACGTCTTCGTCGTGGGTGTGTTTTATCTATGGAAATACTTTACCCTGTCCCATTTTTAAATTCTCAAAGGCTGTCTCTACCCAACTTAGCCAGTCTTTAAATGTCGAGTCTCTACCTAGAGTAAAGGGCTCGTAAACTACATATGTCGTATCGTTTCTAAAAATCGCCACGTATATAGGCGGCACAATGACTTGTGTAGCACCCCCCAAAGGGGTGTATGCCCCGTATGTTTTTGCAACTAAGTTAGCCAATTGATACGCTCTCTCTATTTTTTCACTTATGGCCGTGGCGTTGGCCACAACTCCGCGTAGGTAGTCGTCTAGTGTTAACTGGCCTAGGTATAGAGAAGATAGCAACGACTTTGTGCTATTGTCTATAGCCCACGGGAGTATATATACTGTGTAGCCATCTGCGAATTTTATCACCTCTTGCACCGCTCTTAACAACTCGCCTCTATTTACAGCGTCGATTTGATCTCTGTATCCCACTAACACAACGCCTACGGCGCCCTCTCTAGCCCTTATGCCTAAAACGGCGGCCTCTTTCAATATGGCCTCTCTCGCGTCTTTATTTTCCCAATAGGGCTTGTATATAGGCTCTCTTCCATATCCGAGAATAGATACTGTGCTTAGAAGTATGGCAGTTGTTAATAGAAAGACTATTGCAAAGACTATCCATTGCCTCATCAAAGTGGTACACACTTCCCCTTTTAAAATTTGTTAGTTTTATAAAACCGGACCTTCTACTGGACGACGTGGGGCTTTCATATTGGCTAAGGGGAAATGTGGGGGCTATGATTATCTCTTGGTTTTTATTCGCAATCTCCGGGGCTTTGACTTTTCCATATATGTCGAAGTATTTATACCTACTAGGCGCCTCTGATTTAGAGATTGGAATTGTGAGATCTCTTGGGGCTTTCGCTGTGTTGTTAACTATTCTCCCGGGAGGCGTGTTAACCGACGTTATTGGGAGGAGGCGTTCAATTGTCATCGGTACCTGGGGGATCGCCACAGTACAGTTTCTATACGCAGTGGTGCAAGACTGGAGACAGTTCGCAGTGGTCTACGTCGTCGACTGGGCTCTTCATTTCTATCAACCTGCCTTAACTGCGATTTTATTAGACTCACTCCCCCCGGAGAAGCGAGGCGGCGGTATGATGTTGACGGCGGTGTTGCCACAGATACCTTGGCTTTTTCTCCCGCCTGTCGGAGGCTTTCTACTAGACCACTTTGGCATCCTGGGGATGCGGCTATCTTTTATATTGTCTGGGCTTATCTCAATCGCCGTGGCTATTCTCAGGATGAGAGTTCTACAAGAGACTATACATGTCGAAAAAGTAGACAGACGTAAATTAGTGAAGGAGTCTTTGTCGTCGTATTTATTCTGGAGGGGGTTCTACACCATGCCGCCATTTATAAGTTACGTAACTCTCCTTGGCCTAATTACTTCTCTGACTGGTGTTTCTCTTCAGACATTTGGAGTTCTGTACGCTACTGAGGTGATTGGTATCGATAATACTTCTTGGGGAGTTATCCAAAGCGCAGCTGTGGCGGTGGGTATATTCTTCGGCTTAGTGTTAATGCCGGTGATAGACAAAGCGCCGCGTATAACTGCCTTATTTTCAGGTCTTATGCTCATGTCTGTGGGCTACTTCATGGTGGGGTTGTGGAAGAATGTTGTGGCCTTAGTCACGGCTGCAATTATAGCCGGCGTGGGGGGAGAGGTCGTGATGGCGGTGAGGAGGGCTTTAGTGGGCGACTATATAAATCCAGAGAACCGAGGCAGAGTCATGGGCACGACCTTGGCGGTGGAGTATATAGGTTCAGTAATCGGCGGAGTGGTCGTGGCGTATCTATACTCTATCTCCCATAGCTACGCCTTTGTGTTTTCAGGTTCTATCTTATTAATGTCCACGGCCCCGCTTGTGAAAAAACTACTGAGTCAAAAAAATTAGCCTTTTACTACTAATACGTCTATTGTAGATTCGTGGACTACTCTTGACGATACGCTGCCGATTAGTATTTTTTTAATTGTAGAAAGGCCTCTGGCGCCTACTACGATTAAACTTGCGCCTACCTCTCTTGCAAATTTTACAATTTCATGAGCTGGGTCTCCCTCAAGTATTCTAGCCTCGGCAGAAATGCCCAATATCTCTAAAGCCTCTTTGATAAGTTCCTCTCCTTTTTCTCTCATACTATTTAGAACGCTGGGCGACATAAAGACTTCTGATAGTGAAAAAATTGCCGTGTCTATTACATGGACGACGTAAATCTTCCCTCCGAATTTCTCCGCCAACATTCTAGCCTTTTGTAAAGCTTTTTTTGCTTGTTCAGAGCCGTCGTATCCAACAACAATTTTCTCCATAGAACCCCTTACCTTTTAAAAAATTAATCTGCACCTGGTCTGTACTCCTCCGGAGTGCCGTACTCCACTAAGCTTTTTAAAACTGACTGCTCTGAGACTAGATCGCGGATTGAAATAACGCCAAATAGCCTACCGCCTTTTGTCACTACTACGTGGCGTATATTGTGTTCTCTCATGACTTTCGCCACATTCCAAATCGGCTCGTCGCCTTCGATAGTTATAACTGGAGAAGTCATGACCTCTCTCACTGAGCGGTCTATTTCAATCCCCTTAGCCACTGCTTTAACGATATCTCTCTCTGACACAACGCCGATGGGTATGTCTGGTTGGTTTTTGTCGACTATAACTACTAAGCCTACTTTTTTCTCTGCCATGATTCTAGCCACGTCTTTAATACGGGCGTCGGGCGTAGTTGCCACAGGCGGTTTTCTAGCCAAAATTTCTGCTCTCATAAAGATTTCTATTGTGTATTAAAATAAACTTTTTCTAGAG
>JAWBJM010000035.1:0-16949 GCA_038832545.1 Pyrobaculum sp. | reverse complement strand
GGAATCTGTAACTACTAAAGAAGTTTTAGAAAAAATTCAAAGACTTACACAACTTCTAGAAAGTGCCTTGCACAAGAGAGATTTCTACCCCCCTCGTCTGACGAAATATGAAGTAGCTCGTATAATCGGCGCGAGAGCTATGCAATTAGCGATGGGGGCCGCCCCTCTTGTAGATATAAAAGAAGTAGGCTCTACAGACCCAGTGATTATCGCAATGGAAGAGTTTAGGCGTGGACTTCTAGATTTTATAATAGTGAGAGAGTTGCCAGGCGGAAAAATTGTAAAAATTAGGTTGAAAGACCTTCTCGAACTTGAGAAGTCGCTCTAACAGGCTTCACTACAACAAGGTTGCCAAAAAAGTAGAACTCGTGGTCGCCTCTCACTATTTTCTTATCGAAGTTATTGCCAATTTCGATGTCATCCATTAGATAGTAGATCGTATACTTCTTAGTTTTATACAATCTGTACTTAACACCTGGGGGCAATTCCACAGTCACTGTCCTAGAAATAGCGTCGCTAACATATTCTCATCTAAATTCTTTACGTCGCCGCTGTATTTAATCCTACCCGTGACTAATACATAAGCTCTGTCGCCAATCTCTAACGCTTTCTTAGCATTTTGTTCAACAAGGAGAATCGATACGTTAAACAATTTTTTAATATCTCTTATAGCTGTAAAAAAGTCGCTTACTAATTTCGGAGCAAGCCCCGCCGTGGGTTCGTCAAGCATTATAAGTTTCGGCTTTTTCATCAGACCCATCCCAATTGCCAACATCTGACGCTCCCCTCCAGATAGAAACTTACCTTTTCGATTTCTTAACTCTCTAAGCTTTGGAAAAACTTTGAAAACTTCCTCCATCCTATTCTCAATCTCTTTCTTGGGGACTCCTGTAGATGCTACTAAGAGGTTTTCATATACCGTCAGCTCTCCAAATATATTAGGAGTGCCGAAGTTATTAGGCGACTGCATAACATATGCAATTCCTAGAGGTATAACCTCATGCGGGGGCTTGCCTGTGATGTCTCGACCTAAGAAGCTAACACGCCCACTGTAGACATCGGCTAGACCAACTATGCCATTTAATAAAGTAGATTTGCCAGCTCCGTTGGGGCCCAGTAGAACTACTATTTCGCCAGAATTCACAACGAGGTCGACGCCAAAGATTATATGAAACTTCCCGTAGCCTACGTCTAGTTTCTCTACTCTAAGAATTTCAGCCATGACACATAAAAGATGGGGTCTTAAAAATCCTTAGCGACTTGACATACGATAAATTTTTAATTTCTACAATTTAATATAAACCGCGGCGGTAGTCTAGCCTGGTTTAGGATGGCGTAGAGGCGCCGGGCCTCTCCACAAGCCTCCCACGCTCCGAAGAAAGCCGTTGATCCCGGGTTCGAATCCCGGCCGCCGCAATGTACAAAAACCTTATTTACAAAATATATAGCTTTATTGTTGTTATTCTTCCTCTCTCTGCCACAACCAGTACAACATTCTCTGTATTCTACTTCAGTATTCTTGCTGACGTTACGCCGCCAGTTGCCTTAGCTGTATATGCAGCATCTACTATTGCACAAAGTAGTTTTATACGATTGGACATCTACGCATTTAAATTCGCATTAGCTGGGTATTTAGTGCCGTATATGTATGCACTACACCCTTTAATGTTTGTGGCGACAGTGACTAACTGGACAAATGAAATAATATTTCCAATTGTTTAGAATACAGCCTCTGCTGTTATTGGCATTTATCTACTCGCAGCTGACGTAGTGAGAAGAAACCTCCCCAAGTGACTTAGAGCTATTATGGTAGTAATTGCGCCTCTTACAGTAGTTCTAAACCCATACAAAACGCCATATTTTCTAGTCATTACTTTAGTATAGAGGTAAAACTTATTAAGCCAATTGTATATTTCATCCAGCGGGGGTGCCCGAGCCAGGTCAAAGGGGCAGGTGGGGGGCCGCCGAGGCCTCCTTGCTAGGCTTAAGACCCTGTGGCGTAGGCCTGCGTGGGTTCAAATCCCACCCCCCGCATCTTTATTAAATATGTTCTTAATTTTAGACGATGTCAAAGGAGTTAATTGTTAGTAAGATTGAGAATGGCACTGTGATAGATCACATACCTGCGGGGAGGGCTTTGACTGTGTTGAGGGTTCTTGGAATTACGGGTAGGGAGGGGCTTAGAATTGCGCTTGTGATGAATGTAGAGTCTAGAAAGTTGGGGCGGAAAGATATTGTAAAGATAGAGGGTAGGGAGTTGACGCCTGAGGAGGTTAATATAATCTCTGCAGTGGCTCCGTCTGCTACTATAAATATTATTCGAAATTTTGAAGTTGTTAAGAAGTTTAACGTATCTCCGCCGAATGTGGTGAGGGGTAGGTTTAGGTGTAGAAACCCGACTTGTATTACAAATGCGCCTAGGGAGTATGTAGAGACTATTTTCTACTTAGTTAGAAGAGAGCCGCCTTTGTTTATCTGTGCCTACTGTGGGCGTTATCACGAACTGGGCGAGTTGGTATGATTGAGAAGTTTGTAGACCACGTCGTGAAGTTCGGCTCTTTTACACTATCCAGTGGCTTAGAGAGTCCTTTCTATGTCGACATGAGGGTGGTCTTGGGGCAGCCGGATTTGTTGAAGTGGGTTGTGGAGCGCTATGTAGATCTATTGAATAGTTCTGTATTTGATGTCGTCGTGGGCGTGGCGACGGGGGGTCTGCCCTACGCCTCGATTGTGGGCTATTTGTTAAATAGGCCTATTGCATATGTAAGACCTGAGGCTAAGACATATGGGTTGAAGAGAAGAGTAGAGGGCGCCGACGTGGCTCAGAAGAGGGTAGTGGTTATAGACGACGTCTTGACCACAGGTAGAAGCCTCTCCGCCGCAATTAAGACAGTTGAGGAAGAGGGGGGGAGGGTGGTGGGGGCTGTGGTGTTTTTAGATAGACAACAATGTGGAGTGGAGAACGTCAAGGCGGCTACGGGCGTGGAAGTCCGCAGTGTGTATAAAATGTGGGATTTGTTAAATATTTTAAAAAACCGCGTTGGAGATGTTTACTACAACGCGGCGGTGGAGTATCTATCTAGATGGCGTTGTTAAAGACTTTTGGGCGGGTCGTCAGTTATATACATCCAGAAATTAGCTATAGACTCGGGGCTTTACTCTTCTCTCTACCCCTCCCCAGTTGTAGGTGTAGGAGAAGTTGGAAAGTGGGGCGTGTAGAGGTCTGTGGGCCAGTGGGGGTGGCGGCGGGCCTCGACAAGACTGGCCTATATAGTAGATTCCTCTCTTTTTTCTGCCCTGGCTTTGTCGTAGTGGGGTCTACCCTCCCCTACTCTAGGAGGGGCAACAAGCCGCCTCGGGCGGCTAGAGTGTGGCCGTACTCGTTAACAAACGCCATGGGGCTCGGCTCGCCGGGGCTCCCCGTGGTGGCGTCTAGACTGGCGGGTTTAAACTACCCCGTCTTTATTAGCCTAGCCGGCTTCTCTACAAGAGACTTTCTAGTACAGCTCCTCTACCTAGAGAGACACTTCCGACCCGCTGCAGTTGAGATAAATATATCCAGCCCCACCTATAGGGGGCTTTGGCGCACTGCGCCAGAGCTAATAGATGTAAAAATTCCTATTTTTGTAAAAATAGGCCCCTCTGTAGACTTTTTGTCTATTGTAAGAGAGGTAAAGAAGACCTCCTGGGGCCTCGTCGTGACTAACACCTTCCCAGTGGAGGATAGACGTATAGGCGTGGGGAGGGGCGGGCTCAGCGGCTTGTTGATATATAGATACGGCCTTAGGCTTTTAGAAAAGGTGAGGAGGCTCGTGGGTCTAGACGTGCCGATTATATACAGCGGCGGGGTGTATACATGTCGCCAAGTTAAAGAAGTTTTAAAACTTGCAGACGCTGTAGAGGTGCTCACAGCTATTCTCTACTTCGGGCCCTGGATTTTGTCAATACTCAACCGCTGTGCAGATAACTTCGACGCGTCTAGCCTCTTCCACAAGTCTTTTTAAACTACGCCAGTGGGACCCCACCCAGTACACATGGCCGCATTCTACACACCGCCAACATTTACTACTACGTATGGCGTGCCCCACCACGCCCTCGGCGTCTTTACAACTATACTCTTTAAGAACTCCGCCGCATTGTGGACATCTAGACTCTACAAAGGGGGCCAGGCCCTGTCGAAGAAACGCCGCGATCCATTTCACATGGTCGTCTGTGGCGAAGAACATCGCCGGCGGTTTTCTCTGTCTAAACAACTCCCAGTCTCTAGTGACTACTAGACACTTAGTTTGTAAAAGCTCTGAGTCGTCTACGTCGTTTTTGTAATACACAACTAGCCCAAATACTATACGTAACATCTTGGCGAGCCAGCCCAACATAGAGTCTACATAGACACAGTCGTAATCCCCCCCGCCTTTGATTAGACAATCTACCACGACTTAAAAATCTCCACAACCTCTTCCCAACTCACCGGGCTCCCCCTCCCCTCTTCTAAAATTCTCGAAGGGCCAGGCAACGCCGCCACTACGTCATCAACGCCGCAGACTCTCCACTTGTTCACAATCTCCTTCGCCATCTTACTTTTTTCAAAATTGCCAGGCGTCAAGACGTAGTACCTCTCCGCCAAGAGCGGCGCGGCCTTCGGCGGCGCCGCCACTACTCTACAAAAATCCCCATCTCTTCTATAGCCAACCGCCAATTCAAGTCTTACATTTCTGACGTATTCTCTCCTGCCGTAGACCATAAAAGAGCCTTTCGCTAAATACTGGCCCGAGGGGGGGCTTTTAGAGACCTGTGCGCCTTTGACGTAATAGACGTCTACCGTGTGTATACCAATTCTCCACGCCCTGCTGTACGCAGCTGCAAACTGTGCAATCTGTAGTAGCTCAAGTGGGTCGTCTGAAGGGGGTGCCACCACCACAGATGCGCCGGGTATATCCGCGTGGAAGAATAGATAGTGCTCCTTCAGGTATTTCCTAACAATACTCTCGTTTTGAGACGCGTCTCTCCCCCCAACCACAGGCCTCTTGTTTGTAGTTATTGTCCAGCGGAATTTTTCAAACCAACTTTTCTCTACGGCTCTTGTCGCCTTAACTCTCTCGACCACTGTCTTAATCTCCGCGTCGAGTTTTGACAAGTCTTCTTTTAACTTCTGTAGTACTTCAGACGCCCTCTTCGCCTTGTTTTCTAACTCCTTGGCTCTTTCAAATAAACTAGTGATTTCGCGACCCACTGACTCTTTTTCAATCTTTACAATTTCTCCATCTGGCAGTGTCACTTCTACTTTTTTATCTACGTATCGTATACGTACACTCCCCTCTTTTCCAGACATAACCTCTTCAATTTCTGTCTTATACATCAATAGTTTGTGTGCAGTAGATCTTAGACGAGAAGCCTCGGCTCTGTACTCAGATATCTTCTTCTCTAACTCAGAAATCGAAGCCTCTAGCCTCTTTCGCCGACTTTGTAAATCCTGAGTGGCTTTGTCTGTAGCTATTTGTAACTCCATTGGAGAGAAGTAAAAATCTAACGCCTGCCAGAACTTTTCAAAATGTTTAAATTCGTCGCATTGAAGACTTATAGGCCTTATGGGCAAGACGCTGACGGCGACGCCGCCTTTGATACAGACAGTAGGCTCTACTCTACCTGACAACACATTAGAGATAATTTCTAAAAAACCTTCTGCAATTTTTACAGGGTCAGTGCCCCATCTAATTATCAACTCGTCGGCTAGCTCTACTCCAGTGCCTAGGCGGCGGATTAAACTTTTTTTCACATCGCTGGGGTCTATGGCCTTAGCCACTTCTTCTACAGACGTCTTCAACACGTCTATAAACACGGCGGGGGGGTATACATAACGGAGACCTGGCCTAAGCTCTCTGTCTTTTCCTCTGTAGCTATGTAAAAGCCATATAACCTTCTCGTCTCTCACCGCAATTACGTTAAAAGGCTCTACAAGTTCAAATATAAGTTTTGTATTTTCAAATTCAAATTCTATAATTCTATCAAATCTAGGCATTGATATATTTATAAGTTTTTCATTTCTAAAAAGTCCTCTCAACGTCTCTGTCCCCTCGTGAGTCTTCTCAGGTATGACGCCTGTTAGAGAGACTCTGTATTTCGTAGCTGTAATAAAGCCATGGGCAAATTTAAACAAGAAGCCAGACGCTGTTTTGTATATGTTCTCCACTCTAGAGCCTTTCAATGTGTTCATCTCTACTACTGAGGCTAGTAGATCAAACGCAGTGGCTGACTTTTTCACATATAGACGCCTCTGTGTATTTATTAGACTTTTGCCAACTCTAGCCCATACCTACTGAGAATCTCTTTCATAACTAACGCATCTTTTTCTAATAGAGGCGACTCGCAGATAAGTGTAATAGATATGTCTCTACTCTTAAGCTCTTTGGCGAGGGGCTCAAAAGGCGGCGTATTCCGCTCAATTGGCTCATGCTCATCTACAAACCTGCCGTTTCTATACCTCACGGAGGTGAAGTGTGTGTGCATATGGGCGTTGTGGAACTCTCTAAGCCACAAGTCAATCACCGCACTGTAGTTTATCGACCCGTTGTTTCTCGCATATAGGTGACCCCAGTCTATCACTGGAGTTACAAAACTCAACTCTTTGGCTAATCTAAAAGTCTCTTCTACACTGCCGAATTGATTTGTCCTAGCAGTTACTTCAACGCCTATATAAACTCCAGAGGGGCTCCCGGCCTCTATATATGCTTTTTCTAATTCTTTCCTCACTTCTTCATAACAAGCCGACGGCCCCTTTTTTCCGTAGTATGCAGCGTGGACTACCACTACCCAAGCCCCCATGTGATATGCTCTATCTAGAGAATCTACTAACCTCTGTCTAGACCTCTCTACTTTGTCGCTCTCTTCTGAACAGAGATTGATAAAGTAGGGGGCGTGTACAGAGAGCTTGACGCCGTGTTCTACAGCCGCCTTCCCCACTTGTTTAGCTAATTCTCTAGACATTCTAACTCCCTGTACAAACTCTACTTCCAACGCGTTTAAGCCCAGCTCTTTTACCACTCTGACCGCCTCTAGTGTAGACTTTGCCTTAACTACATATTGAGGCGTGCCGGCGGGTCCGAGGTAAATCTTAGCCATGTAAATAAATTTCGAAATTCTAAATATTTGTGAAAGTGGCCCCTCCTTTTGACAAAGACTTAGGCCTTGAGTATTACGTCACCGATACTTGCCCAGCCGGCGGCGTCATTAAGAAAAACGTCGAGGATTTTGTAGTTGAGGAGGTGTTGAAAGACGGCGTGGTAGTGGCTCTAGAAGGCGTATCGCTTAGGTCTACGATAGGCGGTTGGACTTGGATACACGTGGTGAAACAAAACGTCGACACTTTAAAACTAGCGGTCTTATTGGCTAAGAAACTAGGTATTTCCTACAAAGACGTCTCTCTGGGGGGGATTAAAGACACGAGGGCGTTGACTTCACAAATTTTCTCAGTTAGGGGGAGTGTAGACAAACTGCCGGAGGTCCCCAACGTCAAATTCCTCGGGATTTGGTCTATGGACAGGCCTATGACGCCTGGAGAGATCTATGGAAATAGATTTACTATAGTCCTGAGAGATGTTGAAGACGTCAAATGCGCCGAGGAGACAGTCGAGAAGTTGTCTAGAACGCCTCTGCCCAATTACTACGGCTACCAGAGGTTTGGAACAATAAGGCCCGTGAGCCATATGTTAGGCAGAGCTTTGTTAAAAAAAGACGCAGAGGAGTTTTTCCACATTATGTTCTGTAGGATATATCCACAAGAGTCTGAAAATGCGAAAAAGGCGAGAGAATACGCATGTAGAGGACAGTTCGACAAGGCGCTAGAGACGTTCCCCAAAAGATTTCTCGAGGAAAGAGCTCTATTGAGAAAACTCATACGCGGCTCTGATATGTGGAACTCCATCATGGCGATACCCCCCCAAATATTGAGAATTTATATAGAGGCCTTTCAATCCTATATATTTAATAAATTATTGTCTAGGCGTATGGAACTTGGCCCTATAAACAAGCCGATAGAAGGCGATTTAGTTGAGGTGAACGGCCAAGTGGTGTATTACACAGAGGGGCTGGGGGGCGACGTTGTACTCCCGATTGTGGGAATCGGCGCCAGAGCCCCTAGTGGAAGAGTCGGAGAGATCTATGTCAAAATTTTAAAAGAAGAGAAAGTAGACACCTCTGCCTTCTACAAAATGCCCAAGTGGTTGAGAGTGTATGGAAGCTACCGCAGAGCTGTGTTGAAAATAACTGAATTTATATACACAGTGGGGAGAGATATAGAGCTGCGATTTATATTGCCGAAGGGCGGATACGCGACAGTAGTATTAAGGGAAATAGTAAAGCCGGCCGACCCCCCAGCACACGGGTTCTAAATATTTATTTTTATTGAGAATATACCACGTGGTTGAGGCATATACAGCAGATACTGAGATAAATATTCCAAAAAAAGACGCTCTGATTGTAATAGCAGTGCATAGCTACATACCTTCTCAAGCAAATCCAAGACAAGACTTGTTAGAGACAATTCTCCAAAACCTACAGGGGAGAGACGTGGCTATTACCTTCTCTATGCCTAAGTCGTATTTTGAAAAAGCTGTGAAGATAATGGGATTGGAGAAACTCGCCGCTAAATACGGAGCCAGAATTATCCAACCTCATCAACACGCCAACTATAGACTAGATCTACAATCTCCAAGAGGCGGCAAAATCACAGTAAGGGCGTTAGAAGCAGCTTTTGACGAGTCGATTATGAAAGTAGTAGTTGCAATACCAGTGAGCCACCCCCAGTCAATTCTCTATTTGACAATGCCCACCGCAGCGTTACAAATATTAGAGCCGAAAGACTCTCAAAACTTATATGAAGGTTTTAGAGCTCTATATAAATACATAGCAGATATATATAGAATTGAGAAAAACACATTCTGTATCTCAGATGGGAAGTTTGTTATAGAGGGAGACGGGCCTATAAAGGGGTTTCAGAGATATTGGGGCTTTTTAACAGTGGGTGACAACTGTGCAGAAGTGGACTATGTGACATCTAAGGCTTTGGGAGTCAACCCCGAGGACTTGGGGTATTTATACTTCTACTACGGGGGGAATTTGCCAAGTATACGACTACCAGAGCTATTAGACAAGAATAGAATTCAGATAAAGCTGACTAGTAACGTCGGCATATTGTTAAGTTGGAAAAAAGGATAATAACTACTCGCCATCTACGTACGTGATGAATGCGTTGGTGGGGGATAGGTGAACGTCGACGGACGGTCTGACAGACTTGGTAAAGTATATATACTGTTAGAAATATCTCAGACATGGCAAAGCGCGGCGGAAAGAGAACAGTTGGAGTGCCTTATAGATTCCACATAACGCCTGGAATATTTATGAATAGTCTAGTCCCAGTGGCAGACAACTCCGGTGCAAAAGTAGTGAGAGTAATCGGCGTCGTTGGTCACCAGTCTAAAACTGTACATAGAAGAATCCCGGGGGCCGGCGTCGGGGATATGGTAGTGGTAGTAGTACGTGAAGGGAAGCCAGAGTTGAGAAAACAAATCTTTAGAGGCATAGTAGTGCGCCAGAGGAGGCCCTACAGGAGGCCAGACGGGACGTGGGTAGCTTTTGAAGACAACGCAATAGTAATAGTCACGCCGGAGGGAGACCCCAAGGGGTCGGAGATCCACGGCCCAGTGGCTATGGAGGCGACGCTTCGCTGGCCTACAATTGCAAACTTAGCTTCGATAATTGTTTAGTTTCTACATACTCTCTCGTGTATAGATTATAACTACTGGACTTATATCTATCTACAGAGATGTATACGTGGCCTTGGTACAGCTCGAAGAGGCGTTGTTAAAACTGAAAAAAATACCGCCTAGAAAGAGAGTAGAAATATTGTATAAACTACGACATAGTCTAGACGAAGAAAGTTTTAGACACGTCGCGGCGTTGTTGGCTATAGATATGTCACAAGTCGAAAACTCGAAGAGGTGGGCATCTGTAGAAGACGTAGAGGAGATAGAAGAGAGAGATATATACGAAGACAGTATAGAGATTGAAGACATAGAGTTTGAAGTAGTGCCAGACGATGAATATGTAGGGAAGAGTCTTGTAGAAAAATTATGGAAATTGACTACTTAATAGAGCGGCTTGGTCCATATCTAGGAGGCATCGACGTAGAGAAAGTGAAGTCTATACTCCGTGGGGGAGGCACAGCTGTGGGTAGGATACTTGGAGTTGAAGACGTGGAAGAGGACGTCGAAGTTGTTGAGTGTAGGAGAGTAGAGACGTTTTTGGAAATGTATACTAGAGAGGAGAAGAGACTGACGTCTCTCTATAGAGAGCTTAAAGCAGCCGGCGTCTCCCCAAGCGATATGGCGACGCTTGTGAAGAAAGTTAGAGAAGTTAGGCGTTTAGTTAGGCTATATAGTGAGTTTGTGAAGAGATGTCAGGGCAGGTCAGTCTCTTCACGTCTTCAGACCCCAGAGTTTACATCACGATAATATAAAGAAGATAAAAATTTATGTGCCCAACTCCCAAGAGCTTATATACTGCCTCTGCTCTTCTGTCAATTGCTCTATCTCAACTCCCATTGTGAGGAGTTTCAACTTGGCAACTTCTCTATCTAACTCATCTGGTAGTTTATAGACCCCCACAGGTAGTCTATTTTTTACTAAATACTCAGACGCCAAGGCTTGGTTGGCAAACGACAAGTCCATGACTTCGGAGGGGTGACCCTCGGCCGCTACGAGATTGACGAGACGCCCCTCGCCTATGAGATACACCCTCTTCCCATTTGGCAGAGTGTACTCCTCTAGGTATGGACGTATAGTCTTTTTAGCCACTGCCACTCTCTCTAACCCCGCCACGTCTATCTCCACATTGAAGTGACCTGCGTTTGCCAAGACTGCTCCGTCGCGCATTTTAAATATGTGGCCGAGGTTAATCGCTCTGATGTTTCCCGTGGCTGTGATAAAGATATCGCCCACCTCCGCCGCCTTGTCCATAGGCATCACTTCAAACCCGTCGAATAAAGCCTCTAGTGCCCTCACAGGGTCTACCTCTACGACGATGACTCTACGGGCCCCTAGCCCTCTGGCTCTAATAGCTATGCCCCTCCCCACCCAGCCGTAGCCCACCACCACTACGTTTCTACCCGCAACTAATAGATTTGTTGCCCTCATGACGCCGTCCCAAGTGGACTGCCCAGTTCCGTAGCGATTGTCGAAGAGGTATTTAGTGTAGGACTCGTTTACTGCAACTATGGGATAGAGTAACTTACCCGCCTTGTCTAATGCTCTTAGCCTCAACACACCTGTAGTAGTCTCCTCTGTCCCCCCGCGTAGGTTAGACACGAGTCTGTCCACGTCTATCGACTTCGCCACCTCTAAGACGAAGTCAATAGTGTAGTCAGACACACCGTGTTTTAATTTGTGTATTGTAGCTGTGAGATCTGCGCCGTCGTCAAGAGTAATAGTTGGGTAGAAAGAGAGGGCGAACCCAATGGCGTTGTAGTAGTCTCTCTCAGACATCCCACGCCATGCATATACATAGACGCCCTCTTCTGCCAAGGCCGCGGCGACTTCGTCTTGCGTGGAAAGGGGGTTAGAGGGTATCAACACTACGCGGGCGCCGCCGGCCATCAACGTCCTCACTAAGACGCCTGTTTCCTTAGTCACGTGGAGACAAGCCGCTATTGTATGTCCTTGAAGCGGTTTGTCACGTAGAAACCTCTTTCTAATCTCCATCAAGACTGGCATATTTCTCTCAGCCCAGTACAATTGATCTCTTCCCCTACCCGCTAGAGATATGTCCTTCACTTTATATTCAGACATTGACCCTTAGGCTTGTCACATTTTAAAACATTGAGACAATGTATTTTTAGACCCCCGATGTGTTAGACGTGGATTTGGAGATAATAAACGAAGTTAAAAACCTCGGCGTCTTCATAGTCTACGACGTAATAAAGGGAGTGGACAACAGTACATATCCGCCGGAGTTGGAAAGAGAAATTAAGTCGGCAGTAGAGGAGGCGAGGCGTCTATATAGCTTAGATGCTTTGAAAGAACATTCAATAATTAGAGCCTATAGAGACTTCTATTGGAGAGTCCTTAAGATTGACCCTACAAAACAGAGACCTTCTCAAGAGGCGTTGCTTAGGCGTATACTACGGGGTGGAGACCTCCCCCGTATAAGCCCAGTGGTTGACATAGGCAACGCCGTGTCGATTAAATATTTAGTGCCCATAGGCCTATACGACATATCTAAAATTAGAGGTGGCAAGTTGAGGCTAAGACTTTCTGAAAGGGGGGAGTTATTCTACCCGATAGGGGGCGGCGTAGAGGAGCTAGAAGGCCAAATAGTCCTCGCAGCGGGTGGCCAAATACTCCACGTCTACCCCTATAGAGACAGCGTCGAGACAAAAATCGACGTGTCAACTAGAGATGTATTAGCGGTAGTGGCCGGGGTGAGGGGGGTAGACTTACAGAGGCTGATAGACGCCGCCAATGCGTTGAGGAGATTTTTTAAAATATTGGGCGGAGAGCCAGTAGGCGATATAAAATCAGCGTAGTCTTAAAAATCTATCTACTAACTCTTTCACTGTGGGCCCCTCGACAATTTTTAGACTCCAACTAACTCTAACAACCGGCTTATCAATCTTTATGACGTCTTCAATCCTCGCCGGTGTTGCCACTACTACGTAATCGACATCAACTCTCCTAATTGTCTCTTCTAAATCTCTCTTTTGTTCATCTGTATATCCAAGACTTGGGAGAACAGGACCTATTTCATATCTCTGGTAGACCTCCTTTACAACACCCACGGCGTGTGGTCTGGGGTCTACTACCACCGCTCCGCTCTTCACAGCGGCTATGTAGCCAGCGCCGTGGGGCAACCCGCCGTGTGTCACAGTGGGGGCGTCTTCAATCACTAACACTTTCTTACCCGCCAAGTTACGCTCTATCGATACGTCGAAATCTGCCTTAGTTATAGACGCAGTTGGGTTTACTGACTTAATATTTCTGACTATTTTCTCCACGTCTTCACTCTTCGCGCTCCCTACTTTAGTGATAAATACGGCATCTGCAATACGTAGATTAACCTCACCTGGGAAAGACCCCACCTCGTGGCCCGGCCTCCTGGCGTCTGTAACAACAACTGTAAAATTAGGTTTGAAAAATGGAAAGTCGTTGTTGCCGCCGTCCCATATTATGACATCTCCAAGCCGCTCGGCCTCTCTAAGCACGATTCCGTAGTCTACGCCAGCTAGTACGGGGACGCCCATGTCGACATATTGTTCAAACTCTTCTCTCTCTTCAAAAGTCACTCTGTTGAGGTCTTCACGTCTCTTAAATACCTCCGCCGTTGTGTGTTCTAAATCTCTATAGGGCATGGGGTGTCTCACAACAGCCACCGAAACCCCTCTACTCAACAACTCTCTAACAAATTCTCTAGCCACTGTGGATTTACCCGCGCCAGTTCTCGTAGCTGTTATAGCCAACACAGGTTTTATAGAGTGTAGATATGTGTCGGCTGGGCCGTGTATTTTAAACGTTGCCCCGCTGGCAAGTACTGTAGATATTATGTGGCCCATCTCGTCGTATAACAAATCGCTATACGCAAGCACAGCCTCGTCTACTCTCAACTCTTTTAAATAACGAGCTAGTTCGTCATACGTCTTCCATAAATATATAGGTATCCCCTCGGGCAGGCCGGAGAGAGACGGGGGATATCTACGATTTGGAATAGGTATCTGAGTCATTAAAAACGCCACTACTCTATACCCACTGGAGTTTCTATACACAGTGTTGTAGACGTGGAAGTCTCTACCCGCCGCCCCGATTATAGCCACTCGACGCATGTAGAAATAAAACTACATACTTATATATATTACTAAATAGATAGTAACTATAAGTTTGGCATAATTTAGAGATTGTATGATTGTAATTAGCGACGTACACATAGGGTCTCGCCATTCTAGAGTACAAGATCTGCGAAAATGTCTAAAAACATTAGAGCCCGACGTCGTAGTCATAGCGGGCGATCTATTCGACGACCAGTTTAGAAAAGTCTCTGTAGACGAGGCGACGAGACTTTTTAAAAAAGCTATAGAGATACTGTCGATTAAGCCGAGAGAGCTATATATCTCACTAAGCTCTTCTTCTCACGACCCACAGCTCCCCGGCCCCTTTTCGGCTAAGATAGAGAATATAGAAGTAGTGGCTTACAACGGCCCCCTTGTGATTGAGAATAAGATAAAGGCCGTTGTGACTCACGGAGATCAAATAGTGCAGAGCGGAGTATTGGCCTATTTCATAGACTTAGTAAACAGAGGGAGAGTTGGAAGGTTGATTAAAAAAAGACTAGGCTTAGGTAGAGATACGTGGTTAATATACGGCCACAGCCACGTTCCACATGTAGACTCCGTGTGGAGGATTTTAAACCCAGGAAGTTGGAAAATCTACGGCTTTAGACGACTCAGAGGGGGGGTTTTTACACTACCTCCTGCCGAGCCTCTCTGCAAGCCAGACCTCTAGCCTCTCAATAGCCTCTGGCAGCTGTCCAAGTTGGACTACCTCTCTCTGTATCGTATCTACGCCGAGACACCTCTCCCACATTACTCTATACTCGACGTTGCCCCTCGCCACGCGTCTAATATTATCCCATGTGGGCTCCATGTAGTTTAACACGGCGCCAGGCCCCGCGTAGGCAATTCTATGGGCGTAGCCTATGTACAACAACTCGCCAGATGCGTGGCTAAGTACTTTAGACAAAGTCTGGCGTCTACAAGTCGATGTATTTAACAACCTGGCCTTGTACCCAAGTTTCGCCACCAACGCGCCGAATACCGCAAATTGGTATGAAGAGCCGGGAGGAGGGGGGATTATAGTGACCTCCCCCAGAGGGTCATATACGTCGAAGAGTAAGTAGGTGTAGAAATCTCTTATGACGTACTTGCCGACCACCTCGCCGAGGATCATAGACTACCCAAGGCCTCTATTACCTCCTCGGGCTTCATATAGCCGAAGTGTATATACCCACGGCCTTTTGTAAAATTGTAGAAAAGTAATGTGGGGGTGCCGTAGATGCCTAACTCCTCTGCGGCTTTTTCACATTCGTCTAGTCCGTCGACTGTACAATCTCTCAATTCCACTCTCCCTCCGCTGAACACCTCTCTAATAAACTTCAACCGCTCGTCATGAGGGAGACATCTCAACGCGCGGTGTAGAGGCTCGGCGTCTTTATGCACGACGTAGTCACACATTGCGTACGTCAAAACGCCTTTATTCGCCAACTCTAATAAAATATCTTCAGTGTCTCGGAAGAGTCTACTACAGAATGGACACTTTAGATCAAAAAATACTAAAACCAAACGGTCTCCACTCCCCACCCTCACAACAGACATATCTAACAATCTCTTCACAACTTCTGTCTTCGTGACAGGAGTCAATCTAGGCTTAGACCGCTTAAATATCACGGCGTTAAAAACATATAACCATAAAAACATTAAACCGGTGGCGAAATTGGTCTTTGCTGATCTGTGACGAGGGGAACGATTACGGAATCATTAAAAATGTATTACATATCCAACTTATGATAAAAGTAGTAATTCACTACACATGTAAGTCTTCCTATAAAATCTTTAAGGCTCTTAAAGACACCCCTGGCGTCGAGTTTGAAGTAGCTAAAACACCATATTTTACATACCTAAAACGATATGTAGTAAGCGTGCCCGCCGTCTTCTACAACGACGAGTTAACACTCCTAGACCCAGTGGAGCCAAGTGACGTAGTTACGTTGAGAGACGGCAAGAATGAAAAAGAGCTACCGATAGAAGAGGCCGTGGAGAATTTCATAAAGGGAGTATTGGCCAGCCAAGCTCTCTTAACAATAACAATGTTATACAAATCGATAAAGCCGATACTAGACCCCCAACTAGTCGCCGTCCTCTCAAGAGCGAAATACCACCGACAAGAGGCAAAGACACCACAGATACTAGAGAAGTTAAGAAAAGACGATGGCGAGATAATAAAAGAAAAGTGGGACATTCTGACGAAGTCATTAACCTTTGGACTAGTGAGAGAGCTATACTGGCTCGGCATCGACATAGACTCAATAGAAAAACCCCACGTCAAAATGTGGCTATTGGCAAAAGCCACGGTAGGCAGACTAGGACTCCCCACGCCCACGCCCACAGTGCCAGAAGACGTAGCCGACGCAGTGTATAAAATCCTAAGAGACGCAGGTAGGAGATACCTAGACAAAATAGCTGAAGAACAAAAGACTATACAAGCCGACGTCGAGTATAACAGGTATACTGAAAGTTTTTAGATACTGTATAGACATTGTTCACACGTAGAACTTATTAGACAGAGACGAGATGTTCATATGTCTGTTGTGAAGTTTGATGGTAGGAGGGAGCCGTTTAGTGTGGAGAAGCTTAGGAGGTCTGTGGAGAGGGCTGCTGCTGAGGTGGGTGTCTCTATAGATGGTGTGGTGGATTTTGTTGTGGATAGAGAGGTTGGGTCTTGGGAGCTGGCTGATATGGTTCATGTGGAGTTGCTTAGGAGGGCGATTGATAGGCCTGAGTTTGCTGAGGTGGCTAAGGCCCACCTCTTGGGCAGGGTGTATAAAGAGGTGTTTGGGAAGGAGTTTTTAAAGAGTGGTGGTGACTATGGTGAGTATGCTAGGGCTGCCTTTAGGCGGCTTGTAGAGTCTGGCGTGGTGAGGGGCGAGGCGTTTGAGTTGTTGTCTAGGCTTGGAGTTGATAGTGAGTTTGACCGCCGGCTTTCTTACAACGCCCTGCGTCTATTTGTCAATGGCAACTACGCACTGCGGCGTCCAGATTTTTCCCTGGGGGAGACTCCGGCTATGGCTGCGGCTAGGGTGGCCACTGCCGTGGCTAGAGACTTAGAGTGGGCTGGGGTCTACTATAGATATATCAC
>JAWBJM010000034.1:0-18003 GCA_038832545.1 Pyrobaculum sp. | reverse complement strand
AGTGAAAAGAAGAAACCCTACGACTTCGCACTGTGGAAAGCAGCAAAACCAGGTGAACCCTACTGGGAGAGCCACCCTTCTTTACTTGCAAAAATTCTAAACTGTCCCTCTGCATGTGAGTGCAGCGTTGTTATATATACAAAAGACTTAGATAAGATAGACTCCGACTGTGTATGTACTATAGACGACCCCACATTTATCCATCGATTTATCTGGATAGGCGGCTACCCCCACGTTGCGTTAGAAGATTTAGAAAAGATATCTTGTAAAGAAGACATATCTTGTATAATAGAGAAAATTAGAAATGGACTTCGTGGACTTTGAGCCTACGTCCGTCTTCGCCCGGCAGTATTATAGTCAATTTATACAAATCGCCAAAATATAGGCCAGCTAGATCGTCGCCTATGTGAAATTCGCCGTCTAAAGTATGTAAAGTACATTTTTCACAGTCTAACTTTATATATTCTAATATGTCTCTTAGAGTTTTTAATAGATTTTTTGGATTATCTCTTATAGTAAACATCACACTGCCGTGGTTGCTGTGTAAGTGTTGGTGAATTTCTACTTTATATCTTCTCGAAATTTCATCTATCATTTTCACAACGTCTCGCGTAAATTCGTTGTATCCAAAGTCGTGGTTATGTACATGGTGATGTTCTTCTTCAATATGTCCTCCAGAGTCTGTGGCGACTAGAGTGAGGTTGATTACTAATTCTAGTGGTTCGCCTAGAGATATTCTTTGAAGTTCATCTTCGACTTTTTTCCACTCCTCTAAACCTAGTTTTATTTTGCTAAACACCACCTAGACATTTTCTTTCTTAATAAATTTTTTAAGATCGATTTATAGATAGCGATCTAGCACCATAAACTACAATATACTCTATATAGAGTTGGTAATGTTTAAATAGTTCGTATTTTTTCTACTAACAATGTCGGGGGTAGCTTCGGGGCTCGCTCTGGGGATTCGAAAAGAGTCGTAGATAGACTAGTTGAGACGTTTAAACTATATGGAGTAAAACACGTCCTTGGAATACCTGGCGGGTCGATTATGGCATTATTTGACGCTTTGTATGGACAAGACATAGAACATGTATTATTTAGACATGAACAAGGGGCTATTCACGCAGCTGAGGGATATGCAAGAGTTGCTGGAAGGCCGGCGGTTGTCGCTGTTACTAGTGGGCCAGGTGCTACAAACTTAGTAACAGGCCTTGCAGACGCCTATATGGACTCGGTCCCTGTTGTGGCGATCACTGGCCAAGTCCCCACGTCAATATTTGGGAGAGATGGTTTCCAAGAGACAGATATACTTGGGATAGTGACTCCAATTACGAAATTTACCTATCAAGTGAGAAAGCCATCTGAAGCGTCAGCGGCGTTTAAGACAGCGTACGAAATCTCTATAAAGGGGAGGCCAGGGCCTACGTTAATCGACTTGCCTCGAGATATACAACTGGCAACTGCTCCCGACTATGAAGATCGCATTATGGTAAACACTGAAAAATTCGTAGCGCCTCCACCAGATAGAGATAAATTGAGAATAGCAGCTAAGTATTTAATAGAGGCGTCGAGACCTGTCATACTAGTAGGCGGCGGCGTAATCTGGTCGAGAGCTACGCCAGAGGTTTTAGAGTTATCTAAAATCCTAATGGCCCCCATAGTGTCCACATTGCCAGGTAAGGCCGCGATTCCTCACGACTATCCACTTTATATGGGTCCGGCAGGAATGCACGGAAGGGCGGAAGCAGACGCGGCTCTTGCAAATGCAGATGTTATACTAGCAGTCGGCACTCGATTTAGCGACAGAACGTGGGGTAGATTTAAGGAATTAATAGAAAATATATCAAGTGGACGTGTAAAACTTATTCATATAGATATTGACAAAAGTGAGATTGGGAAAAATGTAAAGCCAACTTTAGGAATAGTTGGAGATGCAAAAGAGAGCTTAAGAATACTTCTAGATTATATCCAAGCCGGGGCTGTAGATCAAAAATTTATATCTTGGCTTTTGAAAATACGTAAAATGTATGAGGAAACTATGTCAAAAATAGCCGATTCATCTCCTCTATTCCACCCGTGGAAGGCTTTGAAAATTTTGAGAAGAGCGGCGCCTCTAGACACAATAACTGTAACTGGCGTCGGCTCGCACCAGATGTGGACAGAAATTGCGTGGGATGTCTACGCGCCTAATACCTACATCACATCTGCTGGCCTCGGCACAATGGGCTTTTGTATCCCGGCTGCGCTGGGGGCAAAACTAGCGGCAAGAGACCGGCCAGTTTTGTGTATTGATGGAGACGGCTCCTTCCAAATGACTATGAACAACTTAGCCTTAGTTAGAGACTACGACTTACCGATTGTAGTTGTTATATTTGATAACAGAGCTTTACAATTAGTTAAACAATGGCAAGTCTATCTCTACCAACGGCGGATTATAGCAACGGAGTTCAGCAATAGGCCAGATTTTATAAAAATCGCAGAGGCATTTGACATCGACGGCATTAAAGTCGAGTCGTATCAACAGTTAGAAAATGTAGTGAGTAAAGCATTGAGGAACAACGAGCCTCTGATAGTAGATATGACTATAGACAGTGAGGTTGACATTGTGTTGCCTTGGGTCAAGCCTGGAGAGTGGCTGACTTCGGCAATTCTTCCAGAGGGTATGGATGTGAAGTTGGTCTATGAAGAACATTAGAATTGTCACATACAGATCGGTGGACTCAATAGGCAGAGTCATTGCTATTGTCAGGAGGGCGAAGATTAGTTTGAAAAACCTCTATTTAGTTTCGGAGGACTCTATATATAGAATTGATTTAGAAGTAGAGGGGCCTGTAGACGAAGTAAGGTGGTTAATAGATAAGCTTGATAAACTTCCGGAGGTTCTTAAAATCGAAGAGATAAATATAAACCCTTAGGTTTTTATAGATATGGCGAAGATATATACTGATATCGACGCATCTCTTGATATACTAAAGGGAAAGACAATAGCAGTAATTGGATACGGGATACAAGGCAGAGCACAGGCGCAGAACCTACGAGATAGTGGACTTGATGTCATCATAGGTTTAAGAAGGGGGGGAAAGTCTTGGGACTTAGCCTCTTCTGAAGGCTTTAGAGTTTACGAAATAGAAGACGCAGTGGCGAGAGGAGACGTAGTTATGATTTTAATCCCAGATATGGAGCAGCCAAAGGTGTGGAAAGACAGTATTGAGCCAAATTTAAAAAAGGGAGATGTGATAGATTTTGCACACGGCTTTAATATACATTACGGCCTTATCAAACCCCCTCCCCATGTAGATGTAGTAATGGTCGCCCCGAAGGGGCCGGGCAGAGCCGTCAGAGAGTCATATCTATTAGGTAGAGGAGTCCCGGCGTTAGTCGCCGTGTATCAAGACTACAGCGGCTCTGCTTTTAAATATGCCTTAGCAATTGCAAAAGGAATCGGGGCCACTCGAGCGGGCGTTATAGAGACTACCTTTGCAGAAGAGACAGAGACAGATCTTATTGGCGAGCAGATTGTACTAGTGGGGGGCCTCATGGAGTTGATTAAAAAAGGCTTTGAAGTATTGGTTGAACTAGGCTACCAGCCCGAAGTGGCATATTTTGAAGTACTAAACGAGGCGAAGTTAATAATGGATTTAATATGGGAGAGGGGGATCTATGGGATGTTAAACGGCGTGTCTGACACTGCAAAATACGGAGGCCTTACAGTAGGTCCACAGATTATAGATAGTGAAGTGAAGAAAAAAATGTTAATCGCGGCGGAGAGAGTGAGAAGTGGAAAATTTGCAAAAGAGTGGGTTGATGAATACTCCAAAGGCGCCCACCTGCTTAGGAAACTAATGGAAGAGGCGAAAAACCACGAAATTGAGAAGGTGGGGATTGAGGTTAGAAAACTTTTGTTTAAACCATGAAAATACGTGCAAAATACGTCTGGCTAGACGGCGAAATTTTAGACTGGGATAGGGCTAAAGTACATGTATTAACACACGCCCTTCACTACGGCACGTCGATATTTGAAGGCATTAGAGGATATCGAGCTGGTGATAACGTCTATGTGTTTAGACTTAGAGAACATATAGATAGAATGTTCAAATCTGCGAAAATCCTCGGTATAAAAATGCCCTATACTAAAGAGGAACTTCAAAGAGCCATTATAGAGACTATAAGGGCAAACGGCTTTAGAGAAGATATATACATAAGACCTCTCGCCTTTGTTTCAACGCCGACGGTGGTATTAGACGTCAGGTCGCTAGACGTCTCCGTAGCAATTATTGTATTTCCCTTTGGTAAATATTTACCTAGTGGAGGCATAAGAGCCACGATAGTCAGTTGGCGTAGAGTACACAATACAATGCTCCCAGTCATGGCAAAGATAGGCGGAATTTACGTCAACTCAGTTTTGGCAATGGTGGAAGCAAAAAGTCGCGGATTCGACGAGGCGTTGTTAATGGATTCCTCTGGCTACGTAGTAGAAGGCTCTGGCGAGAATATATTTATAGTTAGAGACGGCAAACTCTACACGCCGCCGGTGCACACCTCTATTCTTGAAGGGATAACTAGAGACACAATTATGAAAATTTCTAGCGACATTGGGATGTCTGTAGTCGAGAAGCCAATAACGAGAGAAGAGGTATATACAGCCGATGAGGTATTTCTAGTCGGCACAGCCGCCGAGGTTACGCCTGTGGTGGAAGTAGATAATAGACCTATCGGAGACGGAAAGCCAGGCCCCATCACGACGAAGTTAGCTACTATATATGAAAAAACAGTAAGAGGAGAGGTAGAGAAATATCTCAGTTGGATAACGCCAGTTTACTAATCTATAAAGACTGTAGATCCTCCGTACTTGACACTTCTTAATTGTTGTTTTCTTTTCGCCAACTTCACGGCGGCCTCTACAGACCTTTTTGCATACTCCTCAACTCTCTCTAAAGCCTGTATTCTATTTGCCCCATGTCCAATTATCCCTAGAGTGACAGGCTTGCCGTATTCTACAGCTATGTCTAATATCTTTCTCGCGGCTTGTTGCGCCACAATTTCGTCGTGTTTTGTAGCGCCTTGGATCACTGCCCCCAACGTAGCAACTGCGTCAACATCTTCGCGCGTGACTAAATCTCTCAATACCATGGGTATATCGAAGACTCCCGGTACTTTAATCACATACGTGACCTCGGCCCCGAGGAATTTCGCATGTTCTAACGCCTTTTGTAACATTAATTGAGTAACGTCGTAATTGAATTCTGCCACTACTAACGCCAATTTCACCATTAGATGGCTTTAAGGCCCAGGTTTTAAAGTTACTGTTCACTAACTTTAAACTTTAAAAATTGTAATACTTAACTATATCTATGCCGTTCGGAGTTAAGACTAAAATATATGAATATATGGCTCAGAATAAAGGTAAAGAATTCACAGCTGAAGAGATAGCTAAGGCGCTAGGTATAGAAAAAGTTGCTATTGTAAAAGCTCAATTAACTAGATTAATTAGAGAGGGGAAGGTTGAAAAAACGCCGGAGGGACGCTATAGAACTAAATAGTGTTGTTAACATAGATAAATATACCAAGAAGTTTTTATCTACGTGTCTCTTCTACCAAACGAGGTGTTGAAAGCGCTGGAGGAAGTCCACGTGGATTTACAAAAAGTGGGTAGAGATATTGAGCCTAATACTCTACGCGAGGTCGTTAGGTATTATATCGAAAGGCCTGGAAAACTTCTACGACCTATTCTCCTTCTCACTTTTTCCTACAGTATAAACCGCCGCTCTGTAACAGACTGGAGGATTATACAAGCCGCCACAATTGTAGAACTTCTACATATAGTGTCGCTTCTTCAAGACGACGTAATGGATAGACATGAAGAGAGAAGAGGAGTAAAAACGCCAAGGGTGGCCTACGGCGACAGTAGATCAATAGTGGCGAGCGATTGGCTTATAGCTGAGTCTATAAAAAGAGCCGTCCAATTGGGGCCCGAGGTCGTGGAGTATTTAGCAGACGTAGCGCAAAGACTTGCAAAAGGCCAAGCTTTAGATCTAGACGGCGAATATGAAAAAGCCGCTGAGTATAAAACCGCGCCGTTGATAGAGGCGGCGTTAGTTCTACCGGCGATGGTTTTAGGCAGGAGAGATATTCTAGACATTGCTAAAAGCCTAGGCCGCTCTCTAGGAGTTCTATATCAATATTCAGATGATATAAGCGATGAAAAAGCCACTAGGGGAAATATTGTAGATATTGCTACAGAGGTGAAGACAATAGTTCTAAAATTAAAAAACATCGTAGGAGATGCTCTACAGCCATTTGAAAAATTGATAAAGTACCTAGTAGAAAAAGCTTTAGAAGGCACTTTGACACTATCGAGAAATTTATAATTTCAGATGGGTAAGTCTTTGTGATGAGGCTAGACTAAGCCGAGTTATGACGTCGCGTGAAAGGGCTGACATAAGAGTGGGGGTCACTGGGATGCCTGGAGTAGGAAAGACCACGCTTGCGAAAGAAGTGGCGCAGATTGCACAGAGTAAGTATAGAGTCTGTGGTTTTCTTACGTTAGAAGTTAGAGAGGGCGGGATGAGAGTGGGGTTTGACGTAGTTGATCTAAATACATACCAAAAGACACCGCTTGCGCGTATAGGTAGAGGATGGCCCTCTGTGGGGAAGTACGTCGTTTACTTAGATGCATGCGCCGCTATAGAAAATGCTTTACTTAGAGAGCCATGTGAGTTAGTCGTCGTAGACGAAGTCGGAGCTATGGAATATAAATGTAAATTTTTTGAAAAAATACTCATCTCTGCATTAGAAAAATCCCCTAGGAAGTTTATAACAGTACATAGGCATTATGTAGACGTAGCTAAGAGATTGGGGTTTGAAATTTTCTGGCTCACTAGAGAGAATTGGCGGAGTGTTTTAAAAACTGTGGTTCTCCGCCTTGGCCTTGCCTAATATTATTTCTAATAGTTTTCTAGGTGGGTCTTTCGTAGCTGATATATAATACACCCCTTTTGCGCCAATTGCTGAAGCAACTTCTTCAGCCTCTATGTAGAACCCCGTCTCTGCAGCCAAGTCCATTTTGTTTCCAACTACCACTATCTCTTTTGCCATTTGAATCCCCCTGTCTATAAATATTGAATGTAGTTCGAGTAGGTTATACAACGTCTCGTAGTTAGTGACGTCGTACATGTAGATAGCTTTATCTAACACGGTCATTTTAAACGAGGCGAACTTAAGCGCCACTTCGAAAACTCTCTGGCCTGGCACGTCTATTAAATCTATTTCTAAATCTCCCAAATATATCCTATAGTAACTAGGCCTCAGAGTTAATACAGGTGTGTCAGGTATACCTAATATCCTATAGGCGAATGTCGTCTTTCCCACACCGCCCATTCCCAATAAAGCCACTACATATCTCTGAATCACAAATCTTCTCAGAGGTTGGTATATAGAAATTGTGTTTAAAGCCTCTCTTTTCATATATAACTGGCATCTTTAGAAATAATTACAGAAGATTATAGTATATACAGAAAGAGAAAAACATTATAAATAATATAAAGAGAAAACTGTGTCGTCTCAATAATAATTATATAAAAGTTATCATATAAATTTATCCAGTAGTTAAATTAAACAAAAATTTTATAAAGTATGATGTATCTTAACCCCATGTCGAAGAAGCAGAAGTTGAAGTTCTACGATATTAAGGCTAAGCAGGCGTTTGAGACTGATGCGTATGAGGTTATTGAGAAGGAGACTGCCCGTGGGCCAATGATGTTTGCAGTAGCCAAGTCGCCATACACAGGAATAAAAGTATTCAGACTACTAGGCAAAAAGAAATAAGTCTACCATCTCAACAAGGCAGAAATTCCTCCGATTTTTTTCAACCATACCCCAACTTCGGTGTCTTCATTTACTACATACACTCTTCCTCTCGACCGGTATACCATGTAGATAATTCTCCACGCGTCTTCTGGCTGTTCTTTGATATATGTGTCAAGTATAAGTAGCGAGTCGACCCTGCCGGCTGCCGCCGCAGTCTCTACTTCAAACGGTCCGAGAGCTACACTATCACTTTTCGTAGCTAATCTCCGCAGCGTCTTTTCATAAACTTCTATACCCATTTCTTTTTTTAACTCATCGTATAGTCCACTTCTTAAAAATTCAAATACGCCCCCTACGCCGCCTGAACTTTGGTGAACTTTTTCTCCACTTATAAACTGACTGATGTAGTCGACAATTAAACCCGGGCCAGCAATTACTATTCTATCTGGCTTTAGCTTAGTTCTAAGTTCTTCAACACGTTTTTTTATTTCTAAAAAATATTCATTAAATAAGCTACTTCCTTCTTTTTTTGAAGTAGTGTTTTGTATAGTATACAACATTTCAATGCCTATAGATGTAATAAATACAATTGCCGCCTCTTCGTCGTCGACTGATATAACTAACACCCTTGGCAACATAGTTTTTGATATGTTTAGTATCTCTAACACGCCGTCTATAGGCAAATCGCCTTTCTTCTCTATTTCAATTTCTCTACCTGGCTGAACCTCAAACGTATGTCTTCTGCCCTTCACCCCCTCTATATTTTCTTGTATTTCTACTACAGTGCCTCGGATTCTTAAACTCCCTCTAAATTTATGATACTCCAACGCCTCTACTCTTATCCCTAGGTAAATCTTTATTCTTTCTCCATCTTTGACTCCCTCTGGTTTATATTCTCTGACAGTCCAACCTCTTACTATATCGCCTTTGTCTACAAGTAAGTAAACAATATATAGATCTTCTTCCCTCTCTGGCGTAATTTTAATAATTTTTTTCTTGGAGTCAATTTCAAACTTCACATGTCTCTGTGAAGACTAGTATTTATGATGACCCCGACCAAATATGATAAGTGAAGAGGCGGCAGCTGTCTGATTTCGTTATGTAGCTAAGTCGAAAGACTTAAATATTTGGAAATTGTGACAATCTATGAAATACAATTCTTTACTAGTCGAAGAGTTAACAAAACTTATACATCTGTTCTACGAACACGGCTATATAGAAGTGGCAAGACTGCTAGAACAAGCCAGGTCGTTGGCGTTATTACAAGAACGAGAATCTATGATACCTCCAGCTACTGACTAATTAAAGACTTAACTTCTGCGACGTTGGCGCCAACGACTATATTTACATTGCCATTTCTTATAATTATAAAAGTAGGAGTACCTATTTGTCTAACTCCTCGGCTTCGTAAATAGCTAATTATATCTTCAGCGGCTTTTTTAAAATCTTCTTCAGACGGAGCATTGTCGCACATATATCGTTTAAGAAGCTCTATTTGTTTTGTCTTATCGACTCTATACAGTTGCGTTATTAATTCGTAAGTCTCCTCTCCGAGTTTACTATAGGCACAGTGAAGAAGTCGATGCGCAAGCACGGCCTCTCTATGGACTATTAAATCTAGGAAAATTATTCTTATCTTCCCCTCTCTAATTAACTCTCTATACAGCGGATCAAGTTGATTATGTGCATAAGCACATGCAGGACAGTGGAGGTCAAATAGCTCTATCAATACCACAGAGGCGTTGCGATTCCCAAAGGAAATAGCCCACTCCGGCAGAGGTAGTTCATCACGACTGAGAGTAGTTTGATGAATATTAGTTTGTGTAAATTTTGTGTATATGATTAAAACCCCAGTTATTATCAGAATACTTATTGCTAATATTGCTATTGTAATTAAACGCATAGTGTGTTCTAAATCTATTATTTTAACATTTCTCGAGGTAGTTAAACAACTTTAGTATGGCGTCTCTATACCAATCCACTAGTACTACAATTAATGCGCCTGCGTAGTGTCCATATGCTACTAACGACTTAGGCGGCGCCAATACTATAAAGGCAAGTGATAACATATCCTCTTCGCCGTCTACTTTTAATAAAATACTCCTGGCGACGGCCTTTTCGACAGCTGACCAAGCCTCCTCAGTAATATAACCAGGCGGATTAATCACTTTTAAAACTTCGCCGTTTGGCCAGACGACCTCTATAGCAACTTCTCTCTTTGTCTTTTCGTCGATAGCTGCTGACGTTGGTATTATGCCGTATTTGATAAAGTTATTTGTAACTACGTCCCCCACCGTGTATATTTTCTCTATGCCGTAGTCTCTTAGCAATTCTTTAACAATTTCTATTGACCTAGGCGGCTCTTTCCATATAGCTACGGGATACGGAAAGGCAAAGAGGTCTCGTCGTTTCGATATTTTAAAACATGTCATAGAGTTATTTTTCCACACTCAGTAGGCAGAATCACTGTACTACCTGGAGGAATTATAGGCTGGTCTATGTAGAAATGTATCGGTATCAACGTCTTAACATTTGCTCTCAATGCGATCTCAACGGCGTCTTTAGTAGTGCTATGGCCAATTTTATGCACTTCATCTTCTACGCCGGGATTGCCAGACGCTTCATGAATTAATAAATCGCAACCCCTTGCTAACTCCACGACGTCATCACTTGGCGCAGTGTCTGAGCTATATACTAAACACCTCTCTCCGTGCTCTATTCTAACTGCTAAAGTCTCGACGGGATGTATTGTCTTCACAAATCTGAACTTAGTATCTCCAATTGTTAAGCCGTCTTGAGCTTCTATAAACTCTACGTAATCTAGAGCCTTTTCAATAGCCACAGTCTTTGCTAAAGTTACGGCGGCCTCTATTGTAGACTTGTTAGCTACTACTTTCAACGTTCTACCTAGTCTACGCGTCATGAGCATAAAGGTAGGCAGACCAAGTATATGATCGCCGTGTCTATGACTTATAAATATGACGTCTGGCCACGGCAAACTACATTTTTGCAATTTTGTATAAACACATTCTCCTACGTCTATAAGTATATTAATATCTGTCTTTACAAATATTGATGTGTATCCCATATAGGGCTGAGAGATCCATCCACCAAATCCAAGTATGTAAATTTCCATCTTTTTAAAAAGATAGATAGTTTTTAAATTGTTTAAATAGTAGCGACGTGTTGGCCAATTTATTAAAAAAAGGCGAATTAACTGTGGCTGTCTACGGCCTCGGATACGTGGGACTTGCTCTATCCGCCGTGTGGGCGTTCGTAGGGGCCAGAGTGATAGGGGTAGATATTAATACGTCGAAGGTAGAAAATCTTAACAACGGCGTAATTTCATATCCAGAGAAAGAAGTAGTTGAGGTGCTAAACTCCGCTATTAGACAGGAGAGGTTTATAGCTACAACAGACGGCATTGAGGCGTCTATAAAAAGCCATGTGAAGATCGTGGCGGTGCCTATCTCTCTTAAAAAAACGAAGTCTTCTATAGATGTTGATTTTTCGCCTCTATTATCTACTGCACGGGCGATTGGCAGTGGGTTGAAGAAAGGAGATTTAGTAATTATAGAATCCAGCGTGCCGCCGGGCACTACGGAAGAAGTAGTGAGACCTGTACTAGAAAGTATCTCAGGCCTAGTGGCTGAGGAGGACTTCTACCTAGCCTACAGCCCAGAGAGAATTATGGTGGGACGCGCCTTTAGAGACATTATAGAAAACTATCCCAAAATCGTAGCCGGCGTAGGTCCAAAAAGCTCTGAAGAAGCCGCAGAGCTATACCGCTCTATTGCTAAGAAAGGAGTGATAATCCTCCAATCGCCGAAGGAGGCGGAGTATGAAAAACTTCTAGAAGGAGTATATAGAGATATAAATATAGCTCTCGCAAATGAGATGGCCAAGTTGGCAAACGTGTTGGGTATAGCTTTTAGAAGAGCTAGAGAAGCTGCCAACAGCCAGCCCTACAGCCATGTACATAAACCTGGCACTGGCGTAGGGGGCAATTGTATACCAGTCTATCCATATTTTTTAATGTGGACTGCCTCGAAGTACGGACTAGATCTTAGACTTGTAAAAACTGCAAGAGAGATAAATGAAAGACAGCCTAGAGAAATTGCCCTAGCCGTAATTAAAGCGATGATTAAACACGGCGTCAATCCCACAGAGGCAAAAATTACAATTCTAGGACTGGCCTTTAGAGGCGACGTAGACGACACGCGCGAGAGTCCAACCTATGGCGTAATCTCTACGCTTTTAGAAATGGGGCTGAGGCCTCACCAAATAGTAGTACACGACCCCTACGTCTCAAAAGATTCTACATTGGAGCAATGGGGTGTGAAGCTATTGAAAAATTTTGAAGAGGCCGTGAAAGACGCCGATGTAGTATTGGTGTCGACAGACCACTCCCAGTACCGTATGGAGGCAAGTAAGATAAAATCTCTAATGAGAACGCCGATTATACTCGACGCACGTGGTGTTTTACAAGCCGACGTCGATATATATACAATAGACTTGGGACATTGGCCAGAGCCTATTTAATTTTACTCAACACTTCTTCGTAAGCCTCTTTTATTGCTGAAATATTTGCATCGACGTATTTCTTAGGCACGTACTCTGGCACTGCTGCTATGAGACTCTCTAGTGTAATAGACTTACTCGCCGCTGCAAACGCCGAGGCCATTATTAAATTTACCACAGGCCATCCAGCTATTACGAGGCCGTGTTTCATAGCGATCGAAGTCGCATCTACAGCTATATACCATTCTGCCTCTACTCGTGAATTCACTATATACACCGCGCTTGTTTTACCATACCGCCGTACGTCTATTTGTTCTAGAACTCTACTATCTAACACAACAACGTAATCGCCTTTTTTAATAGAAGAGTGTAGAAGAAATTCACCAATTCGTAAATAGGCCCTTACAATAGCGCCTCTTCTCTCTGCACCAAACTCAGGTAGTGCTTGCGCCTTCTTCCCCTCTAGAGTTGCTGCAAAAGCTAACAATTGAACGGCAGTGACGGCGCCTTGGCCGCCTCTACCTATGAAAATAGCTTCAAGCATATATATGCTATTGTATATATCTTATAACTTTTTTCTAGATTATTCAAAGAGATGTGATAAGTATAAAGCCTCTACAATATTTAATTCTTTAAATGTTTACTATTAATTACAGCTCTATAAATCACTATAAAATATATAAATGGAAATATTATATAATAACGTGATTCCTATATCCACTCCCGCCTTGGCCTCCGCAGGCGTCACAGGCACTTGGCGTATTTACAAACCTGTAGTTAATTTACAGAAGTGTATTGACTGTGGTTTGTGTTGGCTTTATTGTCCAGATTCTGTAATTGACTGGGAAAAGGGAAGTAAAGTAAAGATAGACTATACCTATTGTAAAGGCTGTGGCATATGTTCCGACGTCTGTCCAACAAAAGCTATTGAAATGGTGCAGGAGTCATGAAGTCAATTACGGTGAAAAAAACGGCGTTGACAGGCAACCACGCAGTTGCTTATGCCGTCAAAATGGCAAAGCCTCATGTTATAGCTGCGTATCCAATCACTCCACAGACTTCAATAGTTGAAAAACTCGCCGAGTTTGTCGAAAGAGGCGAATTGAAGTCTAGTTTTGTAAATGTCGAGTCTGAATTTTCTGCAATGTCTGTTGTATACGGCGCTGCAATGGCCGGCGCCAGGTCTTTCACTGCGACTTCTTCACATGGATTACTATATATGTACGAGGCCACATGGTGGACTGCGTTGAGTAGAGCGCCGGTGGTCATGGCTGTGGTAACTCGTACTATAGGCCCGCCCTGGAATATACATATTGAACACAACGACATACTTACATTAAGAGACTCGGGTTGGATTATATCCATGGCCGAAACCGTACAAGAGGCTTTTGATTTAACTATTCAGGCGTTTAAAATCGCAGAGAATGCAATTCTTCCCGTTGCCGTGGGCATAGATGGATTTGTCCTCAGCCACTCTACAGAGCCTGTGGAGATACCTCCAGAAGAGGTAGTGGATAAATTCCTACCTCCACGTAGACAAGACGTCCCACTACTGCTGCGGCCTGGACATCCAGTCACCTTTGGAAACTTGCCCTCGGATAATAGAATACACGCCAGACATAAAATTTCTACTATCTACGAGGCTCAGCAAAATGCGAAAAAGATAATACAACAAATTGACGAAGAGTTCGGAAATATGTTTAACCGTCGGTATGGAGGCTTAGTAGAGTGGTATAGATCAAGCGATGCAAAATATATAGTTGTCTGTACAGGTGCATGGTGTAGCGACGCTAAACAAGCCGTGGATAAATTAAGAGAAGAAGGTATGTCTATTGGACTCATGAGGCTGAGGTTTTTGAGGCCTTTCCCAAGCGAGGAGATTAAGAAACTTGACCAATTTAATAAAGTTATAGTATACGACCGAAACATCTCACCACTTGGAGGAATAATTGGAGTAGAGATAAAATCTATTTTAACAAAAGCCCAAGTGTTTAATATAGTCGCGGGCATAGCGGGTGTAGACTTCGACGCAGTTAATTTCTACGAAACTATAAAAAATACAATTGAGGGTAAGTATAGAGATTTAGAATTTATAATATGAGCTTCCGTCTAGACCAGCTTCCAAAGAAAAAATACGTCTTGCCTGGCCACGCCGCGTGTGCAGGTTGTGGCATGATGATAGGTCTTAGAGTACTTTCTATGGCTCTGGGAGACGAATCTGTTTTAGTAATACCTGCCAGTTGTGCATCAGTAATACAAGGCCTGGCGCCAAAGACTAGCCTAAATGTACCAATTCTAAATACTCCATTCGCCTCTGCGGCAGCTGTAGCGACGGGTATAGCCGAGGCTTTTAAAACTCTGGGAGCTAGAGGCCATGCTGTAGTGTGGGCAGGCGATGGAGGTACTGCGGATATTGGATTTGCGACATTAAGCGGCGCGGCGGAGAGAAATAGTAATATTATCTACATTATGTACGACAACGAGGCTTATATGAACACGGGGATACAACGTAGTAGCTCTACTCCAAAAACTGCGTGGACGACCACCACCCCCATGGGCAAGCGCGAGAGAAAGAAAGACGTGGCGTTGCTCATGGCTATGCACGGAGTGCCCTATGTCGCGACGGCGAATATTGCATATCCACAAGACTTCTATAGAAAACTAAAAAGAGCCGCAGAGATCAGAGGCTTTAAATTTATACATCTACACACGCCATGTCCGCCGGGTTGGAGATACGACCCATCAAAGACTGTTGAAATTGCTAGACTCGCTGTGGAGACCGGCATGTGGATTCTATGGGAGTATGACAATGGACAATTTAAACTAAATCCACCTAGTACTATCTATATTGATAAAAATAAGAGAAGACCTTTGAAAGATTATATTAAACTACAAGGTAGATTTAGCCATCTAACAGATGAAGATATTAAACTATTAGAAGAAGAGCTTGATGACAAATGGCGTGTTTTACTTTCAATATTTAAATAACTACTCCTTCTTAAAAGTCTTCCCAAGAGCGCGAGGCGGCTTCGCCTTCCCGATAGCGCCGGCAACAATTAAAAGAGTTGCTAAGTAAGGCACAATTCTAGTCAGTTCATATCTCGCAACTCCTAGAGTTTGAATCTAGTAAGAGATGGCGTCAAAAAAGCCGAATATAAACGCCCCAACGACTGCTGTAATCCAGTTTGAAAACACAACATTGGCCAACGCTATAAAGCCTCTGCCTGCCGAAATCTCTTTTGTAACTGCTGATAGATAGGCTATACTGAGATATGCCCCCGCCAACGCCACTAAACCTGCGCAGACCGACGTGGCGATAAGTCTACGTCGATTCCGATATTGTAGGAAGACTCTGGGTGTTCTCCACACGCTCTTATGATAATCCCCAGCCTCGATTTAAAAAGTATGTACCACATAGCCACCGCCACAAGTATCGCCGACAGAGCTATTGTGAACGGGTCCCCTCTTACCCATTCCGGCACTTGTTTATAACCGGCCACTCCCCAATACGCCTCAATTATATATGCTACAGCTCCGGCGGCGACTTATAGCAACGCCGCTGATTATTTGATTCCCATTTAGATAAGCGACACTAGGCCATGTATTAGTCCAACCACTACGCCTACTACAGCCGCGGCCGCCATGCCGACAATAGGCCACATGTTAGCAGGGAGATTGACGCCTATTTTATAAATATTCTACGAAAAGCGGCGCAAATAAAGCCCCCATTAACATTATGCCTTCAAGTCCGATATTCACAACACCACTTCGCTCTGTCAGTATTTCACCTAGTGTAGCTAGAAGTATAGGCTATGCCAACAATTATCCAGACCATTGACTTCATAGTTATCGAGTCTCTCCTATTTATATACAGTTATATACATATATTATGTTCTAAAGAATTTGCCTACCTACGCTCTTAGTTTGAGATGAAAAAATTTTTATATGCACAATTTATGTCAAGCCATGGCACAGCAAGCTCCTAGGACTGGAGTTCCCGTAATGATACTAAAAGAGGGTAGTCAGAGGACCACGGGTGTCGATGCTAGAAGATCTAATATACAAGCAGCCAAGGTGATATCTGAGATTCTAGCTACTTCGCTAGGCCCCAGAGGTATGGACAAGATGTTAATAGATGCGTTTGGAGACGTCACTATAACTGGCGACGGCGCCACTATTCTCAAAGAGATGGAGGTCCAACACCCCGCGGCCAAGTTGTTAATTGAAGTAGCCAAGGCACAAGACGCCGAAGTGGGCGACGGAACAACAACTGTCGTAGTCCTCGCAGGTAAATTACTTGAGTTGGGTGAAGAGCTTCTAGAGGAGGGTGTTCACCCAACGATTGTTATCGACGGCTATAAGAAAGCCGCCGATGAAGCGCTTAAGGTATCTGAAGAAATAGCAAAGCCTATTGAGTTGACTAAAGAACAGTTATTAAAAGTAGTTTCTAATGCTCTGTCCTCTAAGGTGGTTGCAGAGACTAAAGACTATCTCGCCAGTCTTGTAGTTGAGGCCGCGTTACAAGCCGTCGAGATGAGAGACGGAAAGCCATACCTAGACCTAGACTGGATAAAAATCGAAAAGAAGAAGGGCAAGTCTATATACGAGACACAGCTCGTCAGAGGCGTAGTGTTAGACAAAGAAGTGGTCCACCCGGGCATGCCTAAACGCATTACCAATGCTAAAATAGCCATTCTAGACGCCCCGTTGGAAATTGAAAAGCCAGAGTGGACTACAAAAATCTCAGTCACAAGCCCCGACCAAATTAAAGCTTTCTTAGACCAAGAGGCGAGTATCCTTAAATCATATGTCGACCACTTAGCATCCATCGGTGCCAACGTCGTCATCACACAGAAAGGCATAGACGAAGTGGCACAACACTTCTTGGCAAAGAAGGGCATTATGGCTATTAGAAGAGTAAAACGCAGCGACATTGAGAAATTGGCAAGAGCCACAGGTGCAAAAATTATAACTTCTATAAAAGACGCAAGGCCAGAAGACTTAGGAACTGCGGGCCTTGTGGAGGAGAGGAAAGTTGGAGAGGAGAAGATGGTATTCGTCGAAGATATACCCAATCCCAGAGCTGTAACAATTCTTGTTCGTGGCGGCAGTGACAGAATTTTAGACGAGGTCGAGAGATCTCTCCAAGACGCGCTACATGTCGCAAGAGATATATTCAGAGAGGCGAAGATTGTCCCAGGAGGCGGGGCCTTTGAGATAGAAGTGGCCAGAAGAGTTAGAGAATTTGCGAGAAAGCTCCCAGGGAAAGAACAATTAGCTGCTTTGAAATTCGCAGACGCATTAGAATTTATACCAACAGTGCTAGCTCTTACAGCAGGTCTCGACCCAGTCGACGCAATCGCAGAACTTAGGCGGAGACATGACAATGGTGAGTTGTCGGCCGGCATTGACGTACTCGGCGGCAAGATAACAGACATGGCCGCTCTAAATGTATGGGATCCGCTATTAGTAAAGAAGCAAGTTATTAAGTCTGCCACAGAGGCTGCTATAATGATTTTGAGAATTGATGATATCATCGCCGCAGGTGCGCCGAAGAAAGAAGAGAAGAAAGGAAAGAAAGGCGAAGAAGAAGAAGAGAAAGGCGGAGAGAGTAAATTCGACTAGTTTTTTCAAGCCTCTGGCTTAAATTTTATAAACCGGCTTTGTCAAACCCCT
>JAWBJM010000033.1:0-18191 GCA_038832545.1 Pyrobaculum sp. | reverse complement strand
ACAATCTCCCACCCCCACGTCCCTTTCACCACGTGCGGACCCCATATGGGAAACTCTACCGCGTCGTCTTCAAAATGTGTATCTTGTGTATATACCACTTTGACTCCTTTAGACCTCGCCTTGTTTATAAGAGCGGCTATACGTGGTATTATTTCTCTAGCCGAGGGGGAGTACAACCTTCCGTTGGGGTGGGCGAAGTCGTTTTGCATATCTACAACAACCACGGCGCTCTTCGACGAGGGGAGAGAGACTTTGTCTACTATAGCCACCTTGGGGACGTTTACAACTTGTGGAATCATAAGACAATATGTATATTACTTAAAATTTTATTACTTCAACATTAAAATATGAAAGAAATAGTCTATACAGAAAACGCCCCGAGGCCGATTGGGCCGTATTCACAAGCGGTGAAGACAGGCGGCTTTTTATTCGTCTCTGGGCAGATACCAATAGACCCAAAAACTGGCGAAGTGGTAAAGGGCGGTATTAAAGAACAGACTCGGCAAGTGATAGAGAACATCAAAGCCGTACTTGAGGCAGCTGGCTACACTCTTGACGATGTAGTAATGGCCTTTGTCTATTTAACAGACCTAAACCATTTCCAAGGCTACAACGAGGTATATTCTGAATATTTTAGAGAGAGGCCGCCTGCTAGAGTGACTATACAAGCGGCTAGGCTGCCGAAAGATGTATTGATAGAAATTGCAGTAATTGCGGCTAGGGGGTGACTGTGTCAACGCCTCCTCTCAAGGCAGTGTGGACTTCTAAAAGAAAGACTCCCGACGGCTACTACGTAATCGCTTTGGGTCTATACGCAAAAGAAGTCTTAGAGTTAGAAAACGTGGAGAGATTGGGCAGTTTTTACATATATCGCTCAAAGTCGTGGCGAGAGGTAGAGAAAATTGTAAAAAAGGCGAAGACGCTGGGACTAGAGGTGAGAGAGTAGTTTTCTAAATACAGAATCCCATCCCCTCTCTATAATTTTTAAATAAGCGTCGTCTAATTCCTCGCTTTCTACTACATACGAGACGTAGTCCACAACCCACCGCGCCAGCTCTAATTTATACCTATGCGTTAATCTACTCCATATCTCCCAAGCCGTCTCCACGGGGTTTGGCGGATATACTCCACACACTACGCCATCTTCCTCCAACAAGGCTCCAAAGGCTAAGGCAGGCCTCGGCAGAGGCCTCCTCCTCACAGTTTTAAACAAGGCGTCCCACTTAGACAATTCAATCTTACCGTAGGCCCTAGCTTTTATGACCAACGCCGCCAAGTCCACAGCGGCCCATGTCTTTTTGCGTAAATTTTCAAAAGATTCATAACACCTCCACCTCTCTCTATACATATGGTACAGCGCCACTAGAGGCTCTAGATATTTCTCAAAAGGCCCCATGTCTATAAACTCTCCTCTACACAGCTCCACGGGTAGAGGCAGCCACACTGTCCGCGCTTTGATAGACTCTAGAAAATCTACACATGACTCGACGCCAGACTTTGTAAATGAAGTCAAGGCGATAAACACGGCCTCTCTACACATCTGTATTTACTACAGATGGGGCTAGTGGACGGGGCAACTACTATGACTTCCCATGGTAGATTCTCTACAGACTCCAACACTTCTAAATATACATAGACTACGTCGACTTCTTCAAAGATATAGGGCAGAATTTCAAAATTCTCGAGGTGTATCTGCAAGCCTCCGTCTACTATGTCGGGATCTATTTCTTTATATTTATCAATATGAATAGCACCGCAATTTTTTGCCCACATGGCCCCCTCTAGACCGCCGCCTATTATCAGCACCCGGTTCATCTTCACCACTCTGCGCTGCGAGTCTTCTTCACGCTATTGAAAAAATTGTGTATATTTCACATTTACTGCCGCCTTTATTCAGAACTTGACTTCTGTTTTTTCTTTGTCTTACATGGCATGTAATTCAGTTTATATAAATTTATAAGCCGATGTAATAATATTGAAATATCGTAGTATCTACCACACGATCTTTAGACGCCGTTGTGAAAAATTTAAAAAATCAATATGTATATACCACAGCCCCGGTAGCTCAGCCTGGTGGACGCCTACTCGGCGGCTGACAGCGCCTCACTGGTAAAGCCCTCTCGGGCATCAACTGAGGAGGTCCCGGGTTCGAATCCCGGCCGGGGCTTCGCCCACTATCTTTTTAAAACAGCCTCTGTCTAAAGCCATGTGGAGTATAGGGCTATTTGCCGACTACGACGGGACGCTTGTACCGCCGGAGGAGACACGTAAGGCGCCTGGCCCCCCCGAGGCTGTCGACGCGGCGTTGAGAGAATTGTCTAAATATATCAAATTTGCCGTTGTTACATCTAAAGCCTGTGACTTTGTCAAATCTCGCATACCTTACGCCCACGGCTATGGCTGTATAAACGGCATAGAGATAGCGGCGGGTGGCTACGTCGCAGTTGCGGAGGATTTAAATAGAGAGTTGGAGAAGTTGAGTCTTGTATTTAAACAACTTGACGTCTATGTAGAGGAGAAGTGGACCTCGACTGGCGTGTTGGCCGGCGTGACAATAGACTGGAGAGATGGGGGGAAGCCTCCTGTGTTATTAGAAAGAGTCCTAGCGGAGGCTGAGTCTAGAGGCTTGTTTGTACTACGGTATGGAAGACATCCGTTTGTAGATATATACGCCTCGAGGCGTAACAAAGGCGACGCGGTGAGAATCCTCAAGAGTCTCTTAGGGCTAGACTATGTTGTCTACCTAGGCGACAGTGAAAACGACAGACCCGCATGGGAGGTTGCCGACGTAAAAATTCTAGTTCGGCACAGCTATAACTCGCATATTAAGACGAAAGGTCTGTTGCCCATACCTATAGAAGAGCTCCCGGCATACCTCCAAGAAGTGTTAAGAGCAGTGGCCGAGGCCTCTCAGTAGTAGAGAAAAATTTATTAACTCTAAAGTGGAGGAAGCCGGGGGGCCGTAGTCTAGCCTGGCTAGGATGCCGAGGGCTTTACACAGAGCCCGTATAGGCCTGGGGCTTAGCCCCGCTAACCAGCGCGCCGGTGATCCCGGGAGGACAAAGTCTCGGGAGTTCAAATCCCGGCGGCCCCACCATTATTACTTTAGCCCCGCTTTAGCTACTGCAGATTAACATAGCGCCCGACCCGCTGCCGATTTGACAATACTTACATAACGAGACTATAGAGATGTGGGGACACACTTTTTACAAAGTACAATTCTTAACTTATCAAAGATATATTTAGAAAACTCCACCGCTTGACGTTAGTGTTGTCGATATGTAAGTGAAATCCTCTTCGCTGAGGTTGACTCTAAAGGCTCCGGCAATTTCGTCAATGTGGTCTTTTCTCTCTGCCTTTGGTATAGGCACGACGCCTTTTTTAACATACCACGCCAAACTCACTTGGACTGGCGTGGCGTTGTATTTTTTTCCAATTTCTATAAGTCTCCGGTCTTTTGCCAAAGCCCCCTTCTCCAATGGCGTATATGCCATATACATCATGCCATTAGACAAAACATAAGGAATCAAGTCGATTTCATCACGTCGATAGTATAGCGAATATCTATTCTGCACCGCGGCCACTTCGTACTTTTTAACACATGTCTCTGCTTCTTGTAGTTGTTTAAGAGTGAAATTACTGACGCCGAAGTGTCTCACTAGGCCCATGTCGACTAATGTCTCAAAGGCCTTGATTGTCTCACATATGGGAGCTGTGTCAGAAGGCCAATGCAGTAGGTAGAGGTCTATGTAGGTGCCAAGTCTCTTTACGCTAGCCTCTGCTGATTTAATTACGTCGTAGAACCCCGCGTGAGTAGGCCACACTTTAGTCACTATAAAGACTTCATCTCTGGGAAATTTTTTAATCGCCTGTCCTACTAACTCTTCTGTATGCCCCCCGCCGTACATCTCTGCCGTGTCTATAACCCTAAGGCCTTTCTCAACGGCGTATTTAATAGCCTCTATCCACATGGAGTCTCTACTACTATCAGCTGCCCAAAACCCCCCACCTATCCCCCACGTGCCTAGCCCTATGGGAGATACACAGCCCACTCTACGAAAACAAACTTTCACGTTGGGTATTGATATGTCTCTTTAAAAGTTGTCAATTATTAACATTGAAGGCATAAGGAGAGTAGCCCGGCCGGGATTCGAACCCGGGCCACGGGGTCCAGAGCCCCGCATCCATGGCCGAGGCTGGGCTTTCTTTGGCCGCTAGACGACCGGGCTCGACTATTTTTGATACTTTGCTTTTAAATTTTTTCTCTAAATAACTCAGCTACTTTTTTCCTTGTCTCTCTGTAGTCTACCACCGGCGGGGGGTAGTGGGGGATTTTACACGTCACTGGGTCGTGGAGACAGTGACAGTCTACGTCTTTCAACTCTGGTATGTATTTCTTTATATATAGACACTGCGGGTCTAGTTCTTTCGCCTGTTTCACTGGGTTGAATATCCTAACCATGTAGTCGGTGCCGACTGAGGCTACCCACTGCCAATTGCCTACGTTTACAACTTCGTCGTAGTCAATTAGATGTTTTTGGAAAAACGCCTCTCCAATACGCCAGTCTCCCAGTAGGTCTTTTGTAAAGAAGCTAGCTAATAACATTCTTAGTCTGTTGTGTATCCACTTCTCTTCTTTTAGTTGACGTACGGCGGCGTCTATTATGGGGTATCCCGTCTCTCCTTTAAAAAAGGCGTCGAGGTGTAAATTTCTCCAGTTCACCCCCCGTCGGTCTATTCTCAACTCTAGCGTATTCATATGTGGGTGTTCTGTCTTCAGGGCGTACCAGTACTCTCGCCAGGCGAGTTCTTTCACAAAGTCTTCACTATCTCTACTCAGTGCGTATATATGTCTAATAGACACGACGCCGAATCTAATATAGGGAGATAGTTGACTAGAGCCGTCTAGTCTTTTCCTCAGCCACTTGTAGTCTCTAAAGCTGTACCTCAGGCGGGTCTCTACGTCACCAGCAGTAAATGTCCCGATGTGGTATTTTAACACACGTGTGGCCTCTACCCACGTCGGCTCGTCCTCGGCCTTGACAAATCTGCCCCGGGGCCTCCCAGCCGTTTCTAAATCAAGTAAATTACTCCACTTTTTGTAAAAACTTGAAAAACTCCAGAAATTTTTCACTTTTCGATAGTCTACTAAAAAGTTGTCGAATACTTTTATAAACTTTGTCTTTTTTTCACTACATATCTTCTCTACTTTTGCCACTCTCAACTCTCCACTCCAACTCCCAGCCTCTGCCGTGACTACGGCCTTGGGTCTATACTTCTCTACTAAGTTTTGAAACACCTCCTCTGTCTTGCCCACGTAAACTCTCAGAGGGATTTCTTCCGACAATTTCTCCAACGCCGTGACTATAAACCCCAGTCTAGAGTCGTACGCCTCTAGACGGTCTAATATGTCTACGTCGATTATAAAAACTGGAAGCACTTCTCCAAGCCTTGTCGCCGTCTGTAAAGCTCTGTTGTCGTACGCCCTCAAGTCTCTCTTGAACCACAGTATGACTGTCATATATTCAAAAGCCTCATAGCGGCGACTTCTTTTTTCTTAGCCTCAACTATTACATCTACCTCTGCATCCCCCACTATCTCTAACAAGCCGAGCCAGTCCCTTGGCCTTACGTAGTCTTCGTGTCTCGGCCCGTCGCCGCTTGATATATGGACCTCTGGCCTTACTCCACGCCACGTGGCCTCAACTCTTGAAAAATCTACTTTACTAGGGTTGAGTCTGTGGTGGTGGTAGTCAAAAACCATAGCCACGCCGAGCGTCTCCGCTATTTCTAAAACCTCGGCGGCTGTGTATATCCTCTCGTCGTTTTCAATAGCTAGACGTCGCCGTAGCCACTTATTCTCTTCCAACACCTCGACAAATCTCTTAGCTCCATCTCGCTTATTTCCATAGCCCCCGCCTATGTGAATCACTACTACCGACTCGGGGCCAAGGCCCATTGTGTCTAGTAGCCAAAAGTGGTATCTCAACTCAGCTAGTGAGTTCTCCACTACCTCCACCCTCTTGGAGTTCAAAACTACGTACTGACCTGGGTGCATTGTCACTCTCACGCCTAATTTCCTCGCCACCTCTCCCACTGCCTTAATCTCGCCTGCAAGAGCCTTTGCCCACTCTTTCTGAAAACTACTGTGCGACGCATACGGCACGACGCCGCTGCCGAGTCTAAAGACTGAGAAGCCCATTTTTCTAGATATCTCGAGTAGTTTGACGAAGTCTGAGAGATTTTTTAAAGTTGTCTCTCTAACTCTTTCCCATGTGAGATTTCTAAGACGGAAAGTCCTATTGGTGTTCAGCCTACCGTCGTGTGTAGAGCAGAAAAACCCCACCCCCACGTCTCTGTCTAAACCCCCCTATTTTTTAGAAAGTCTAGTATTTTTTGACTTAGAACCCGTATCCAGGCTCTAGTACTGAGCCGGCGGTCACTCTAGCCCCCTTGGGGATTAAAGCCCCTAGTTTGTAGAAGACTTTGCCTCTGACTTCAACAGGCTCTAGCCTATCTCTACGTATTCTTAAGACTGACTTAGTCACCACGTGAGGCTCTAGCACTGCGCCCTCGCCCACTACGCTGTATGAAATATACGAACCGCGTCCAATGTGGGCGTTGCGACTGATTAGACTATGGCTAATCTCTACAGAGCTCCCGACTACTGTCTCCGCCTCGACGTCTGTGTAATTTCTAACAAAGGCGTGGCTGCCTATAAAAACCTCTCTGCCTATGTAAACAGGTCCTTTCAACACGGCGTAGTGGTCAACCTCTGCCCCCTCCTCTACGACCACTGGGCCTTCTAGAACTGCTGTTGGGCTTATCTTAGCGCCTTTGGCGATTTTAGAATAGGCAGGTGCTAGGTGTTCTAACAACTGGAGGAGGTCCTCTGGGTGGTTTACGTCGTGCCAAACCCCTCCCCACGGCACTACCACTATCTTCTTTACTCTAGCCAATTCGTTCAACGCCTCGTATATAGATAGCTTAGCCACCAGCTTTATCACCTCTCTAGGGAGGAGAGCCACGCCGCCAAAAATCCACTGTCCCTCGCCTCCGAAGCCGGCAAAGGTCTGTCCCGACCCCGTCCGCACTACGCCGTAGCCCAGTGTGAATTTTCTAGGCACTGCTAAAACTGCGCCGTCTGCGCCCATTGAGATAACTGCCTCTACAACATCTCTATAGGCCGCCGCCTCTACGTACACATCTCCGTACGTGAGTAAGACATGGCTCTCAGACTCAATGTAGCTGTCGGCGGCTGCCAAAGCCTTTTCTATCCCCTCTCCCCTCTCTTCTATATAGATGTAGTTCCCCTCCTCTGGAACGGGCGCCACGACGTATATTTTTTTGAAATACTCTGCGAGTGTATCTGCAGCGTATTGAAACAGTCTCTTTCCATATACATATATATAAGTCTTGGGCAAGTGACCAGTGATTTTTTCAAACGCTCCGGGCTTCCCACCTGCCAACACCAACGGCGCGATTTTCATATCACTCCACTGTGACTGTTTTGGCGAGATTTCTAGGCTTATCTGGGTCGAGGCCTTTTTCCACAGCTGTGAAGTAGGCCAGTAGTTGTAGAGGAATTACGTAGACGACAGGCGCTATGAGCTCTCCCACGTCGGGCATAGGCACTGCCCAGTCTACTTTTTTCTCTAAGTCGCCACCTGGAACCACGCCTATTGTATAAGCCCCCCTTGCTTTCATCTCTGCCACGTTGCTAAGAGTCTTCTCTCTCGTAGACGGGTCTGAGAATATAAACACTGTGGGAAATCCCTCTTCTACTAGGGCGATGGGGCCGTGTTTTGACTCACCCGCTGGGTACGCCTCTGCGTGTATATACGCCACTTCTTTTAACTTCAACGCTCCCTCTAAAGCCACAGGCACAGCGGCCCCGCGGCCTAGGTAATATAAACTATGTCTATTCTTAATTCTTTTAGATAGGTCTTTTACTAAGCCGGCAGTGTTTTCAATAGTTTTTCTAACTATGTCTGGAAGTCTCTTCAACTCGTTCTCAACTGTCGACACGTCGTAGCCCAATACGCGAAGGATAGCTATGTATATTGCAGACAGAGTGGCTACTTGTGTAGTAAAAGTCTTGGTGGCGGCTACTCCTATCTCAGGCCCTGCACGTGTGTACACAACTAAGTCGCTTTCTCTTGTTAAAGTACTCCCCACGACGTTTGTCACTGCTATTACCTTAACTCCTCTCTCGCGCATAGTTTTCGCAGCTTTGATTGTGTCTATAGTCTCTCCAGATTGTGAAATCGCGATGGCCACGTCTTCTCTATCGTAGAGCGGCTCGTAGAGCATGTGTTCAGACGCCACGATGGGAATTGCTGTGATTTTAATCTTGGGGAGCCACGTCGCCAATGTCAAACCTGCGTGGTGTGAAGAGCCGGCCCCCACTATGTATATATTCCTCGCCGATAGTAGTGCATGTGCTACATTCTCTAACACTCTCCACTCTATACCAGCCACAGTGCTAGCTAAAGACTCCGGCTGTTCGTATATTTCTTTAAGCATAAAGTGTGGATACCCCCCCTTAGACGCCGCCTCTGCCTCCCATGGAATTTCCTCAAGTCTATCCCACGGGTTTTGAAATACTCCGTCAACTTCTATATAGACGCCTGTGGGAGTTATATATCCATATTCTCCATCTTTTATAGCAATTACTCTCTTTGTGTAGTCTAAAATTGTGGGAATGTCGCTGGCCACAATATTAAAGCCGTCTCCCACTCCGATAACAAGAGGCGATAGATACCTTGCGAAGTATATAACTTGGGGAGTCTCTACGTCTATTAACGCAATGGCGTAGGCTCCTTTAATTCTAGAAATGGCTTTTTTAAACGCCGTAAATGTGTCTAAGCCCTGTCTTTTATATTCTTCGACGAGGTGGGCCACCACCTCGGTATCTGTCTCTGAGGCAAATCTATGCCCCCGTCTAGACAATTCCTCTTTTAACTCTGCGTAGTTTTCAATAATCCCGTTGTGAACTACTGCGATAGAGCCGCGGCAATCTACGTGTGGGTGGGCGTTGTGTTTATCAGGTCTGCCGTGCGTTGCCCATCTCGTATGCGCCAGGCCGCACACCCCATGGAGTTTATCAAACCCGTATTTAGACACAACTTCGGCCACCTTCCCGGCGTCTTTCTTTACAATAATTTCTCTCTCTGTAACCACCGCAACGCCGGCAGAGTCGTAGCCTCTGTACTCCAACCGCTCGAGCGCTTTTCTCAAAACTTCTCCAAGCGGCCTCACGGGGGGGCGTAGGTATACAATGCCAAAGATTCCACACATATACTCAACACAACTTCATGTTATATCTATTCAGTGCCGCTGAAGGTCGTTCATACATCGCCTGAACCTCTATTCATCACTTGTATAGATACGCAGTGGGTATTTATATCTCTACAGTCGCCAAGTGAATAGACTACCTCAGGCTTTAAGAGATCTATTAGAGTTTTCAAAGGCCTAGTGGGGTCTGTGATGGGGCCTTTCGCCAAGGCTCCAGACGCGTATTTATGTCCCCCTCCCCCTAGTTTTGCAGCAACGGCGGTGCAGTCGTAGGCACTGTCGCGATGTGCGCCGCAGTATAGTCGAAACGTCCGCAGGCCTCTTCTTACTAATATGTTTACAAACTTCGCGCCTTTTTTCTCAAGCTCAATAACAAGCACTCTATACGAGATGCCCAACCTCACTGGGCTGTATATAAAAAGCCTCTCCGTAGGGGGGATGGACTCGGCGATTTTTTTCACTAATTCATCTCTTTCTACTCCTCTCTGGGACATAGACTTCAGAGGCTCTTCTTCCAAAGCGGCAAGTCCCCTCGCCGCCAAGAGCTCCACAGCTATATACCTCTCGCCGTCTTTTGCATATCTAATAGCTAGATCTAACAGTCTAATCTTCGGGTCTGTCACATTCGCCATGTCTGTCTGTACAGCCGCCTCTACGAGCTCTTTCGCCACGTAATCCTCCTCTAGACCCAGAGCCTTAGCGGCTAACACAGCAGAGGCGGGCGCCTCAGGGTCGTAGAACTCCTCTTTAGCACAAGGCTTGTTTGTCTTATGGTGGTCAGCTCTTATCTTTGCCTTGCCGGGACACGGGAGGTCAGCCACAAAGTCCCACGTGATAAGTCTAACCCACCACTTCTTCACGTCGTTAGGCCCCATTAAGATCACCACACCGTTTGGATACTTTCTCTTAAACAAGGCGGCAGAGGCTATTCCATCTACGTCACCTATGTCACACATGGCCAACGGCCTCCCCATGAGTTTACCCTTAAGCGCTTTGATTAATTTCACATCTGGCCATAGGTTTATATTTATCTATTTTTCTATACTTGTTGAAGCTCGGATACATAGGGCGTAGGAGTATCTACGAGACAGTAAGAAGAGTGACGTTTAACATATCTTTATTCGAGAGAGGCGACATAACTATTGTAGACGGGGGGCTTAGAGAAAAAGGAGACGTCGTGTTGAACTGCGGCGACTATATCTGTGTGGCAAAAGAGTTGTTCACCACTATCCCAAAAATCTTAGGAGGGGGCAAACTAGGCGTAGATTTGGGCACTTCGAAAAATGGACTTGTCTACGTGTGGAGGGGCGAGCCTATACTACACGCAGTGGTAGATATAAAGACTGTAGAAGAGATATTAAGAGAGGCTACTAGTCTTGACATACATATAGGTTCGTCTCCGTATGTAGATGTGAAAAAAGCCACCGCCGCGGTGGGGTGTAAAGAAGTCTATTTAGTTGACGAGTTGTCTGCCAGTTTCTCTAGGCCGTGGATACAACGCCGCTACCCAGATCTACAAGAGGATGAAATAGACGCATTGTCTTTTACATTTCACAACGGAGTGGCGGCGACCATATGCTAGTAATACACAGCTAACTTTAATAAATTACATCGATATAGAAGTAGTGTTCGTAGTAAGGTGTGACTCGTGTGGTTTTGTGTTGTTTGAAGACAAAGAGCCCAAAACGGTAGAGTATGTCTTGAGAATATGGGGCGGTATTTGTCCAAAGTGTATGTCTCCACTTGAGAAAAAGCCTATAAAGATAGCAGTGGGTCTCAGAAAGATAAAGTGAAAAAATATAATTTCTTTTATTCCCCCCTCCATGGGCAAAAGAGAAAAGCTGCTTTTAGTCATCCCCGCCTTACTTGCCATATTCGCCATAGCGCTATATGTGAGGATATATAGAGTCTTTCTATGGGGGTGGTGGCTCGACGAATTTGACCCCTATATTAGATACTATTTAGCTAAGTATACGTTAGAACACGGCGTGGGGTGGTGGTGGGAGGGGGCGTATTTTACACAGTTCTGGCACCCCTACGGGGTGAACTGGGGCGCTGTATTACTGCCCGGCACTTCTCTATACGGCCTCTTTCTATACTTTTTATTGGCGCCCTTTGGTGTAGATCTTTGGAGAGCGGTAATAGTGGCCCCCGCCGTGATGGGAGCGTTGGCTGTATTTTCAATGTTCTACCTAGGCTATAGACTCGGCGCCGAGCTCGGCATACCCCACGGCGGCATTAGAGTGGGGCTCACTGCGGCTCTACTTACAGCCATAGCGCCGGCTTTCGTAGAGCGCGGACTCGCCGCGTGGTTCGACGACGAGCCGATTAGTCTATTTCTAATTCCACTTGGACTCGCCTTGTTGATTGACGGCCTCAAGAGGCCGTGGGTAGGCGCGTTGGCAGGCGCCGTGTTGGGATTCGTTGCGTGGACATGGGGCGCCCACTTCTACATATGGAATTTAGTCGGGCTATACGCCTTGGTGTTGCCCACGTACTACTTTTTAAAATACGCCTATACAAACCCCCAGAGAGTTGTAAAAGGTAAAAAAGCAGGTGTCACTACGACGACACAATTATCTCTGCCGTTTACTAGTTGGAATCTCTTTGCGTCGTACGCAGCCTTCTATATTGTATATGCAGTCTTCGTGGCCACAATTCCTAGATATGGAGTTGCGCAGTTGCTCAGCCCGTTTAACATCCTCCCCACTATTGGACTTTTAATGACTGCCTTAGTGTGGCTTTTAGATACAAAAATAGGGATAACTAAGACGACTCAATTATTGAGAAAATACATATGGATCATCCTAGGCGTGGCGGCGGCAGGCGTGGCGTTGTTAATATTTGCAATAGCCGCAGGTCTCATAGGGGGCAAGTTTCTCGCCACGCTCCTTCCATTTGGGAGGTCGGCCATAGTGGCGAGCGTAGCGGAGCACAGCACTACGACTTTTACACAAATTTTGTCTAGATATGGAGCTCTGTTGCCGTTTATAGTGGCGTCTGTTCCATATCTCTTCAACCCGCCCGGCCTCTTGGCTTTGACTTATTTAGCCACTGGCGGCTACGCGGCGGCCACTATGGTGCGTTTATTAGTTCTTTTGGCTCCAATTGCAATTGCCGCCGCGGCAGTTGGCATAGTGAGATTGATAGAAAACCGCAGGTTGGGATTCTTGATACTAGTGTCCGCAGCTCTATCTATTGTAATATTAATAAACTCAGTTATGCCTGTTCTAAGCCCACAGAACCCAAGCCAGACAACAGGTCTTGCGAGGCAGCCTACGCAAATAATAGTGTCGGCTGTGGGCGTCGTAAGTGACGACTTTATAGACGCATTAATGTGGTTAAAGACAAGACTCCCGCCATATGAGCCAGTGGCCTCGTGGTGGGACTACGGCTACTGGATCTCTGTAATTGGTAATAAGACAAGTCTTGCAGATAATTCTACAATAAACGCGACTCAGATAGGCAAAATAGGTCTTGGCTTCATGGCCCCACCGGAAGTCGGCGCAAAGATATTCAAAGAGGAGCTTAAGGCGAGATATTTACTAGCCATCATGCCGTTTGTTATTTACCCACTCCCTCAGCTAGGCACAGTGATATTGATCCATGAATACCCCCCCGGAGGCGACTTTCTCAAGTCGTACTGGATGACTCGTATAGCTCTTGAAGACGTCCCCGGCGCCGACGTAATCCTCGGCGCAGTTGGAATGTCTCCAGAAGACTACATATATACAAAAGTGATGTCGTACCCAGGTCCGCCGCCTAGTCCAAATTATGCATACTACACAATAGGCACAACTCCATACCCGGTCCCCCTGAGTTTAAACAGGACGCTCTACACTATGCTTTTTTCAAAAGTTAGACTACTCCCTATATATGGAAACCTTACTCAAGACATGCCGTGGGTGTTTGAAGGCGTTGTCCAACTAAATCAATTTACTTCTTTTAGAAGGCTTGGGTTTACAGGTGGCAACGTGGTTTTGCCTATCGACGAGGCACCCAGAGGTATTATCTATAGACTGTCTGGGTGGACCACAGACGGCGTGGAGATAGTGAAAGACCCTCTCACCGGGACGAAGGAGTACGTGGCATACATCACTGCGATGCCAAGACACTTGAGGCCCGTCTATGTATCTAAGCCCCTTGGGATAGTGGTGATCTACGAAATTACGTCGTAAAGTCTTTTAGAATTTTACTCTTTGTCTCCTCTCTAACAGGCAGTCTATCCACGTATAGTTTCTGGAGAATTCTATACCTTTGGTACTTGTCCTCTGGCGAAAATTTAGGCGGGTGCGGTACTCTCACCACCCCGCCACAACGTGGACATTTTTCTCTAGATAGTGTGTAGCCGCCGCAGTTGGTACATTTCCGTAGTAGAGACTTCATTCAAGACGTTGTACAGTAGCTATTATCTTGTACTTCTTCTGGATGCTTTGTAAAATATTTGAAATTTCTAAAAAGGCGGACTCTACTTGTTTCGGCTGTTGGCCCACTAGATCTATCCTATACCTCGGAGGACCTACGACGTATATCTTTGTAGATATCTGTGGATATTTCTCTCTAATTGCTGCCTGTAGTTCTAAAAGCGCAGTCTTTATCTTTTCCACTCCGTCGCTCTCTACACTTATAGCTTTAATTAAGCCAGAGATCTTAGTAGTGGGTATTTCAAACTGTTGTCTAGCCACTTCGATTATATACTCTTTTATCTGTGGGTCTAGCTCTAATTCGTCTAGAACCTGTGGGCCCGTCTTCACTACTTCTTCAAATACTTTAAATGGGTCGCCGAATTGTTCCTCTAAGTACCACAACACTGTGAGGGCATCTTGTTGAGACTTGCCGAGTTTTTTCATAGCGATTTCTAAAGCTTTTAGTACTCTCACTCTGTGTCTATACAGTAATAATTTCTTTTCTTTTTCGTCTACTCTCACTCTCTTTAAAGAGACCTCTACTACTTTCATCTTGGGGTTTACACTTATGACTTTAAACACCGTCTTATTGCCCTCTTTTACATAGTCACGTATTGAGTGGAACCATGATTGGATTATCTCCTGCGTAGGGGCGAAGGCCTCGAGGTCGTATTCATCAAGGTAGATATAGGCCCCGTGCTCGGCGATTTTTTTCACAGTCCCTATTACTAACTCTCCGACGTCTGGCAGCTCTTTTTTTACAAGTTTCATACTATTCTAGTATTTTGATGACGTGGCCAGCTAATCTAGCCTTTCCTCCCGTGGGCTGGGCGAGGACTCTCCCACAGACTAGACAACGAACGACTATAGAGGCGTGGCTAAAAACAACTTGTTCATTTCCACACTCTGGACATCGGATTTTTATAAACACAGACCGGGGCTGAGGGATTAAGACTCTGCTGTATTTAGCCGGCATATTACACTAACTCTACTTTTTTCATTCTGCCGAGACTTCTCACAGTTTTGTATCCACATTTACTACATGTAAATACTAAAGTCACCTTTTTGTTTATCTTAGCAAATCGTTTTTGTTTTGGCTTAGGCGTCGAGCCGTAGCCTTTTAGTTTTCTTTCATATCTCCTCTGCCCCTCTGCCAACGACCTTCTCTGACCTCCATGGTAGTTAGACACGCTGTGTTTAGTATAGCTATCACATCTTGGACAGTACTTATTTACAGCCTTTGGAAATTTCATAGGTCTACGAATTGCTGATAAAAATAAACTTTACTACAGCGAAACTATTTGCACAACGCCTTTGCGCTCAAGATCTTTTGCGTCGCTCATAGGTAGTTTAGCCAAGTCGCCCCTGCCGAAAGGTCCCATTTGAGTAAAGTCTTCTGTAACAATAGTTGTATACGGCATGAGAAATTGCACAACTACGTAGTCATCTATCTTTTTCTTATGTGGCCTTGCCTTGCGGATTTTTACTATGGGACGTATCCATCTTTCTTCTTCTTCGGTAAGATTTGTCGGCTCTTTCCCTTGAGTAAGTTCCCAGAGAATCTTCCTAGTGCGTATTTCTATTATAGAGACCAACAGCTGGGCAACGCTTTCTTTAACGCTTTCTTGGAGGTTGTGAGGCATCGGCTGACTTTTAAAAATTTTTATAAATTCCTCAGCTACTTCGGCATAAGAGTTGAAATGAGGCGGGGCTAAAATCTTCGAGTCTATCTCTGCCTGGAGCCAAAGCCTAAGTTTTTCAATCATATATCTTTCCAAATTCTTGTAATTCTAAATATATAGCCAGGTGTGCAGGTAGCGTCTTTATCTCTCCTTCTTTTCCATTAACTTTTTCAAAAAGCACATAGTCGGCTATAGGTTTTTCAAATTTAAACTTGAGATTTCCTTTTTTAAACACTATCGCATTTTCAATAATATGTTCAATATCTTTATCTAGATCTTGTATATTGAGTAGTAAAGACGCTAAGCCAGTCTTCCCATTTATAGAACCAGGCATTCTAATTAGCCTGTGGACGTCTTGTGTAACTACTTCATCTATTTCAACTTTTACAAATTTTGGATTGTCTACGCCCATTCTCACGCGTATTAGATTCCCCTCGGCTACCTCTTCATAAAGTTTAATAATTTTCCTTCCGCTTTTATAAATATAGTAGCGGGAGTCGAAGCCAACGGCTTTTATATAATTTACTAACTCTCTACGTTCTTTAGCGCCTAACGTATAGACCTCTTTATCAGCTATATGTATGTGAAACCCTCTATTGCCAGAGAATACGACACGTGTTGGCTTTAGTCCAAGTTCTAAATTTAATATGTCTATTAGTCTATTCGCCTCTTCTCTTGCGTCATCGAGACATTTTATAGAAATTAGCCGACTTTCTCTACAATTCTCTGTATCTAAGTGGTCTCCGTCGATGTCGAATACTAAATCTGCGCCTAGCCACTGTTTTCTATCCATATCATCCTCCCCCGGCCTTTCATAATACGCAACTGAATGATATATATGTCTTGGTGTTTTTTCAATAACGAAATTTTTCAACTCTTCAATTGTTCTAAATGTCTTATGTCTAATCATAGCTCCATCAAATAGTTGAAAAGCCAACTCTCTCCTCTCTAGAAAATCTATGTCGAATTTGGCGTAGTTTCTATAGTAGTTCCTAAAAAAGACTTTTATAATCACTCTACCCTCGGGGCGATGTAGTAAGAAATCTTCCCCCCCGCCGGTATGTCGAAAGTCAATAAAAGCGGCTTCGCAGTAGCTAATTCAATAGTTACAATGTCGCTGATCTTTGAAGTCCTACTAGATATATCAAGTAGATATTCAAGAGAGTAACGCGCTGAGGCAGGTTCCTTTACGTCAAATTCGTATACCAATTCGCTATTTTTATCAAGGCGTATCTCCACCTCGCCCTTGTCGCTCGACGCGCTTATAACAAACGTCTCTTCATTAGCCTCAAATTTCACCTCGTCCGCGACAGCGTCTGCGTCTTTCAGCGCCGATGCTAATATATCACTGGCGGTTTTTACAACTGCAGTATACACCACTTTTGGAGTGGGAAGCTCTTCGCTTAAGACTTCTATCGCTGGAATTGTTATAGATCTGACAGATTTCCCCACGAGCTTAAGCCGAACTCTTCCTTCGTCTATTTCCATTGTGATTTTATCTCCTTTTTTCACTCTACGGAGGAGTTTCTTTAAGTCTTTAAAATTCAGTCCAATTTTAATCTCTTCAACCTCTGGGAATTCTTCAAATGCCTCCTTGGGTAGTACTAAGTCCACCATAGCGGTTCTAGATGCGTCTAGAGCTCTGAGGTAGAGGCCGTCGTTTCGTATAACAAAGCTCCCCTCTTCTACCAATACAGAAATAGAGTCTATTATGTAGGCAAATTCTTTTGCGTCGATGTAAGTAAGCTTGGACATGTATATTCTATGTTACGAAGTTTAAATAACTGCCTTACCTAGCCTAGTATTATTCATACTCTCGCCAGGTATGGCCACATTTTGTACATCTATAAAATCTAGTTGGCGGCTCGTCAGCCGCTCTTGTTTGTTGAACCCAGAAAAACGCTTCGTCGTGGCCGCATTTGGGACAACCTCTAGTCTTGACTCTAGGGAGGTTTGTGGAGTTCTCTGATATAACTACAATCTGGTTTTTTGCCTCTACTGCAGTTTTTGACTGATATCTATTTCTCACATCTTGAGAAATCTCTTCCTCATAGCCACACTTAGGACATCTCAAAACTGACCTATCTCCTTTCTTTACAGGTAGCATTAAGCTTTTATCATTTGGACAGAATTTCACAGAGGGTGGGAAGACTTTATATATAAACTTGCTAGCTAAAATCTTATAAAGGGGGTCTATGGATATCACGTGACTTCAGTAAAGGAAGTGCCGGCAGATATGTTGATAACAGAGTTAGCGAGGTATTTAAAAGAAAACGTACCTCAAGTAAAGCCTCCCGTATGGGCGCCTTTTGTGAAGACTGGGGCAAATAAGGAGAGGCCCCCCATGAGCCAAGACTGGTGGTATGTGAGAGCTGCCTCTGTTTTAAGAAAAATTTATCTTAACGGGCCCGTGGGTGTTGGGGCATTGAGAACTGCCTACAGCTATAGGGCTAAGACTGGCGATAAGACAAGACCTGAGAGGACGAGAAAAGCCGGGGGCGCGATTATTCGAAAAATTTTACAACAATTAGAACAGGCGGGTTACGTCGCCAAGACTAAACAAGGCCGTGTGATAACCCCAGAGGGGAGGTCTCTCTTAGATAGAATAGCTGCAAAGATTGCGAAAGAATTAACAAAGACCCGGCCGGAGTTGGCGAAGTATTTCGCCACGCCTAAAGAGTAATGGCTGAAGAAGTAGACGACAGAGAGTTAGAAGAACTACGTAGGAAGAAAATAGAAGAGTTACAGAGAAAAGCTGAGCTTGAGAGACAGGCTCAAATAGCTGCGGCTCAGAGAAGAGCCGCTTT
>JAWBJM010000032.1:0-20112 GCA_038832545.1 Pyrobaculum sp. | reverse complement strand
CGCGCCTCATTATCTTCATGCCGTTGTACTCCGGGGGGTTGTGCGAAGCTGTGACCATTACAGCCGGTCTGTCTAAAACATACGAGGCGTAGTGCACAATTGGGGTTGTTGAAGTCCCTATAAACACAATATTGCTCTCCGCCAACAGTCCACGTGACAACGCCTCTACAATTTTAAATGAGTGAGTCCTCACGTCCATTCCCACTACTACCTCTTCGCCTTTGAAAAATTTAGAAATTGCATACCCAATTTTCTCTACGAGGTCTAAAGTGAGTTCTTTATCTACCACACCTCTAATGTCGTAGGCTTTGAACACCATAGTCCCCACCTACGCCGGCCTTATAATATTTTTCAAGGCGTGTTGAAACAAGTAGGTCTATAACCGGCCCACTGTCGAATTCTATCTGGACTCTCCAGTAGGTACCTCCCCACAATTTCAAAATCAGCCCCGGCCTTCAAGGCGTCGCCTGGAGCGCCGCCCTGGGCGCCTATCCCAGGAGATATAATTCTATACCTACAGCCAACCTGTCTTCTCGCTTCCTCCACCGCCTCTGGGCTGTTTCCAGGCAATACAAAACCTCTCACGTCTCCAATTTTAGAGACTAAGTCTACCCAAAGCTTGTCGTATAAAGTCGGGGCGGTCATTTTCACTAATACATATACATATTGGCTCTTTGGTATAGAGGGGTAGAGAAAGCCGTGTATAATAACGCAACAAGCCCCCCTCAAAATTAATTTCTCTATGATCCTATTGGCTATATGCGGCACATCTGCTATTTTAACGTCGACGATTACGTTTCCGTACTTAGCAATTTCGCTAACTATAGAAATTCCACTATCAAAAATAAGATCCCACCCCACCTTAAACCCAGCGACGTCTACCTTTTTCACAAACTCCAACGCAGTGGCGACGTCTGTGTCTAACGCAGCTATGACTGGGTACATATAGCCCAACCTTTAATAGGGTATATATTGATTAGTTTTATGTGGCGTGGGAGAGACGTCGTGTCCTCCCGAGATTTTTCAAGAGCAGACTTAGAGGAGTTGTTTGAGACGGCGAAGTATATGGAAAAATATGCAAAGAGCCGTCTAGATTTTCTAAAAGGCAAAATTATGGCTGTGGCTTTTTTCGAGCCGTCTACTAGGACTAGGCTTAGTTTTGAAACAGCTATGAAGAGGCTAGGCGGCGACGTAATAGGCTTTTGGGGGCCCGAAGGGACTAGTGTAGAAAAGGGCGAGAACCTAGTCGACACTATAAAAATGTTAGACGCCTACGCGGATATAATAGTAATTAGACATAGGTACGAAGGCGCTGCGAAACTGGCGTCGGAGGTGGCAGAGGCGCCAGTAATAAACGGAGGCGACGGGGGGTTTAACCACCCCACGCAGGCTATGTTAGACGTCTACACCATATGGAGAGAGTTCGGCGGAGTGGACGGGTTGAACATAGGCGTCATGGGAGATTTAAGACACGCCAGAGTGGTAAATAGTCTATTAGAGACCCTTGTAAATTTCAACGTCAGAGTTTATTTAATCGCCCCGGAGTTCCTACGGCCCAGAGCCGAGACGTTAGACTATATACAGTCCCGCGGCTTGAGGTATAGCTTCTATACAAATATTGAAGAAGTTATTCACGAACTCGATGTGTTGTATGTAGTGAGGATCCAAAAAGAGAGATTTCTTGACCCTCTTGAGTATGAAAGAGTTAAGGGTAGTTACAAAGTCACCCTAGGTATACTAAAAGGGGTCAAGAATAGACTAGCTATTCTACACCCATTGCCTCGCGTAGATGAAATAGACCCCAGAGTCGACGCAACGCCGTACGCAAAATATTTTAAACAAGCGGCGTTGGCAGTGCCCCTAAGGATGGCGTTGATATACCTAATACTAGTATGACCGACGTCGTTGTAGATGGGCCGCAGAAATTAACTGGGAGAGATGGCAAGACAGAATTTATAATCCGCGAGGCGACGCTACGTGATTTAAACGACGTAATATACATCAACAGAGCCGTCTTGCCGGAGAACTATCCAAATTGGTTCTTTGTCGAACACTTAGAGCGATTTCCAAAGGCCTTTATTGTGGCTGAGATAGGTGGGAAAGTTGTGGGGTACGTAATGTCTCGGGTAGAGTATGGGTGGAGTAATTTTACAAGAGGTAGACCGGCGAAAAAAGGCCATATCGTATCCGTAGGAGTCCTCCCAGAGGCCAGACGACTCGGCGTCGCCACAGCTATGTTATTACGCTCTATGAAGGCGATGAAAATACACTACGGAGCCACAGAGGTTTATCTAGAGGTGAGAGTCTCTAACGAGCCGGCCATTTCTCTATATAAAAAATTAGGCTATGTAATAATCAGCGTAATACCTAGATACTATAGTGATGGGGAAGACGCGTATTTAATGGCTTGTTTACTTTAGAACAAAGTAAAATATTTAACTTTATAGAGAGGCGAAGATGTGTTTAAGACTTTTACTAGGTGGCAGCTACGGGGTATTGAAAAAACTGACTTAGACCCTCTTAAATTTAGAAATACTATCCGTTTCTTTATTCTAATTGGACTCTTAGTTACGTCCACAGGCGCGGTTTTTTTTGTCATAGGGGCCTTCCCCCTAGGGCCTTTGCTACTCGGCATCGGCTCGTTGTTAGTCGTATTTCCTAAACTAATAGTGGCTCTTCGAGCCGGCTCGATTAGAGAGCTTTTAGCCACAGAGATGGTGTTTTTCACAGCCTTGGTTCAAATGGCCTTCGCCACTAAGTCGCAGCTTAGTCTAGTAATAGAGAGAATGATGCGCTATAGGGAGCTGCCGGGAGTTAGAACTCTGGCGATAGCCGCCTGGAACAACGCCAAGATGATAGGCATGGAGCCTCTAGACGCCTTGAAGAGAGCCGTGGAGAAATTGGCGCCGCAGAAATTAGTCTACAGGTTTAATTCTCTCTATACGTCGCTTAGAATTGGCGAAGACGTCGTTGCAAAACTCTCGTTATATATGGACATGGATATTGTAGAGTTTTCAACCTCTATGCAGAGGCGCATGGATAGACTAACCTCACTTATCTCGTCGTTGATTGTAGGACTAGCCATGTTGTCAGTGACGTCTGTGGTCATAGGCAGAGGCAACCCCGCTGCATTAATTCTTGCAGGCGGCCTCCTGCCCGCGGTTTTAGGAGTGGTCATGGCTTTGTTTATAAATGTGCCTTTGATGAAAATGGAGTTTAAAATTATGCCTGTGGTCTTCGCCATAGCTGCTGCTTTATTTATGATGGCGTCTAGTATGACGCCGCTGCTCCCCTATGCTCCACTACTAGCTTTTGGAATAGCGCTGGCGGGCTGGGTAGTGACTAGAGAAAAAATTAACCAAAGATCTTTTGAGAGGGGATTTATGGACTTTGTCTATACGGTATTCGACGAGTTGAAAAGATCGCCGTCTGTCTACAGGGCGGTGGAAAACGCAATTACTTTTGGAAACTACGGCGTATTTAATAACAAAGCTTCGTCGTTGTTACAAGTGATGAAAGTTGGCGACAGTAAGTTAGAAGATGTGGTGTTGAGAGGAATGCAGCCGGTGATGTCTGTAATTTTGAGAATGCTTCTCGATATATATCGCCTAGGCACACTTCCAAAATCGACAATTGACCAATTACAAAACTTTGTAGTGAAGTTGTTCGAGTACAAGACAGAGATTGGAAAGACTCTAAACATCACACGTTTTCTCGCACTTGCCGGCGCGGCGATGGTGGCTTTTGTAAACACTGCTATGATCGTAATGACAGAGGCTATGTCGAAAATTTACGGCGGTGCTCAACTAGGCGGCGTTGGAGTTGGAATGTTGTACCTAGCGCTTGGAGTTATGTCTATTGGGTACTACTTCTTATTTTCAAAAGTAAGTTTTTCAACACGCGGCGGCTTGTTGTATCTAGCGATGTTATACTTAACAATATATATCTCATCTATATTAGTCACTCAATTCCTAAGGACTTAATATGTTAGACTTCCGCCTCGACTCTTGTAGGGGAGTAGTCGTCGAGGAATACACGTCGGAGGGCGCGCGTATTCAGATATATCAGTCAGAAGACGGCTATTGTTACAACGTCGCGTATGCATTTCCATATTCTGAAAAAGTAGGTGAATACGCATACAAAGTCGTAGAGTATCTAACGGCGAATCAAATAATACGCCCTAATATCACAAGAGAGGAGTTGGGCAAATTGATAGAAACCGCCATGGCAGACGTGGGGGTGCCAAAACAATTGAGGGCTGCCGTGAGGTATTATGTACAACTAGAGGCCGCAGATTATTCATTTCTAACCCCCGTGCTATTCGACGTAAGACTAGAGAACATAAACATAAACGGCACGGATAATCCTATCTACGTCGACCATAGAGACTATGGATATAATGTACGAAGTAATATCATACCTACTAACAAAGAGGCGTTGATTAAAATAATTGGACGTGTCTACGCCGAGACGGGGCGCCCCCTGAATGAACAATACCCAATTCAAGATACATATATACGTCTTAGAAACGGGGCGTTGCTTCGCTTCGCCACGGCTATGTCTACTAGAGTTGCCCGCAACCCGCCATACGTCTCTGTACGTATCCAACCGCCCTTCCCCATATCTCCAACTGAATTGATAAAGAAGCGAACAATCTCGCCGCTTGCCATGGCTTATCTATGGTACTTATTTGAACACCACAAATCTATAATGGTAGTCGGCGGCACCGGCACTGGCAAGACTACTCTACTCAACGCCTTGCTTGTCTTACTGCCTCATAAACGTCTAGCCATTGCAGAAGAAACGCCGGAGATTAGAGTGCCGCCGAGTTATCAAAACGTAGTGATGTTGTTTACGTCGCCGATGTATGATTATATGAAGGGTCTGCCTGGGTCGGAATCAGCTATTTATCTAATTGACTTAGTTAAATATCTACTTAGAGCGAGGCCTGACATTATAGTCATTGGAGAGAGTCGCGGCAAGGAAATACATGAGTTAATCCAAGGAGTTTTGACTGGACACGGCGGCGCCACTACTTTCCACGCAGAAGATATAATGGAGGTCTTTATGCGTCTAACCGGCGAGGCGATGGGAGTCTCTGCAGAACATATCTCAGCCTTCCACGTATTGGTAACTATTAGACGTTTTGAATTCGGGAGGAGGGTCTCCTCTATTACAGAAGTGGTGTGGCTAAGGGCGTATCCATACGCGGCGCCGGGTAAGATAAAAGTGAAAGAAGAAGAATTTGGACTTATAAACGTGGGTTGGTACGATCCGAGGGTGGACAACGTAGAAATTGACTTAAGGAGGTCGTATTGGTTGAATAAAATAGGCGGCTACGAAGAAGTATTTGAAAGAGCTAGGTTTCTAACTTCTCTAGTAGAGAAAGGAGTTACAGACGCCGAGAAAGTAGGAGAGGCCGTCAGAGAGTTTTATAGACAGAAACATGCTCTACTACGGAAGGCTTGAGGAGATTATCAAAGCCGTGGAGCGTGAAATAGAGCTGTTAAACTCGCTGTCTGAAAGAGATGATAGACTTGACGCCTTTATTAAGAAAAAAGTAGAGCTCTTGAATAAATGTATAGCTCAAATGAAGAGGCTGCCGCCTGGCGAGTACCAATTAGTAGCAGTAAATAACTGTGAAATTATTCCACTATGGTAGACATCTTGCTGGCGTTATTGATAGGCGTTTTCTCTACAGCAGGCGGGCTATTAATCAAAGACTTGAGGGCGTTGTCTATATTTACAACAATCACTGCAACTGCCGCTTTTCTAATTGCATATATTACAAACATGCCGACTACAGTCTTGGGGCTCTTGGGGCTGGCAGTAGCTGCTGTAAAAATCGGGAGGGCTGGGAAGAAAGTTGTTGAGAGGAAAATCGTCACGTATAGATCACGTAGGAGACTTAAAAAATTGGAAGAGGCTGTTAAGACACTGCCGGAAAATATACTAGACGTAGTGCCGCGAGGCGGAGTTAGGTCTATTCATCCAAATATTGTAAACCTTGTTGTTTTAGTCAACAACGCCTACGTTAAGGGCTATACAATAGAGGAGCCGTCTTGGTTTAGAGAAGTAAGGCGGTATCTAGCTACAGTTGGGCCGAACTTTGTGGCAGATAAGACAAAAATACTCTCTGAGTACGAAATAGTAGACCTAGACTAGTTAAATCTTTTTTATTTCTATGACGTGGTTTTTGAAATTGAGGCTAAAGACCTAGGGGGGAGAGTCGGGAGGCTATACACAAAGAGCGGCGCTATACACACGCCTGCGTTGTTCCCAGTGGTTGATCCCAGGAGGCAAGAAGTGCCAATAGACGTAATTGACAAATACTTTAAACAGATTATAACAAATTCATATTTTGTCTACAGGTTAACAAACGGGGGGCATGTTAATATAAAGAATTTGTTAAAATGGAGCGGAGTAGTAATGACAGACTCAGGTGCCTACCAAATCTTAAAATATGGAACTGTCGACGTAGATCCAAACGAAATCTTACTATATCAATCTAAAATAGGCAGCGACATCGGCGTAATTCTTGACCTCCCCTTTGACTACGAAGAGCCGTATAGAAGTGCTGTGTTGAAAGTAGAAGAAACAATTAGGAGGGCGAAGGCGGCGAGCGTTTGGAAATACAAACTAAATATGCTTGTAGTTGCTCCTATACAAGGAGGGCTTTACAGAGACTTAGTTATAAGATCTACAAAAGAGTTATCTAAGTTAAACTTCGACGTGTTTGCTATTGGGAGTCCAACTACACTTCTCGAAGAGTACCGCTTTGATCAAGTCCTTGAGATTGCGCTAGAAGTTAAATTTAATTTACAAAGAGAGGCCCCTCTCCACCTCTTTGGAGCCGGCCACCCGTTAGTACTCCCATTCGCAGTGGCGATAGGCGTAGATTTATTCGACAGCGCTTCGTATATTCTTTACGCCAGAGACGACAGGATTATACTCAGAGATAGAACACTACGGCTCGACGACGTGAAAACAGACTACCTACCCTGTAGCACAAAGCTTTGTTATAAGTCTGTAGATGAGCTGAGAGAGATGCCACGTGAAGAGAGGACTTTGTTAATTGCAGAGCATAACTTAGCCATATTAAGAGAAGAGTTGTTAGAGATAAAGCAGAGGATATACGAGGGGACTCTGTGGGAATATTTAGAGATGAAGTCCCGGTGTCACCCATCGCTGTATAGATTTCTAAAAGACCTACGTAGATATAGAAAACTATTAGAAAAATTCGACCCAGAGACACATCCGAGGCCCCACGGCCTAATTTTCTACGGCGACACATCTTCCTCAAGGCCAGAGCCCTATAGACATTGGAATAGACTTGAGGAGGTCTATACGCCGCGTAGAAAAGCTGTGGTAATACGGACAGAGACAAAGCCGTATAATAAAAGTTGGGAGTATACATATCTCAAATCAATTGCAAAAGATCTCCACGTCTTGTTCTACGACCCAATCTTCGGCGTGGTTCCTGAGGAATTGGCGGAGATATACCCCCTATCTCAAAACGAGTCAATGGGAGAGTCTGAAGAGGCTAGAGCTAGATTGTATCAATGGCTTGAGAGATACGACTTAGTTTTAACATACGGAGTAGATATCCAACATATAGAGAGGAAAGTAGTTAGACTAAATTCTCTAGATGAGATTAGACTATATATATAGCTTCGACGTTTCTTCTCTCCTCTGTTCTTGCAACCTGCGTCTAGCCTCTTCAAGCTCTTTTTCTAATTCCTCTGCCATCTGCCTCAGACTACTTATGTCTATATAAAGCCCATACAGTTGAGAGAAGTACTCAATGGCGACGCTCGCCGCATAGGGGTCGGCAGGCCTTGAGACATCTGCATATGGCAGTATAACTATGGCTGGGAAGTCTAGCTCATTTAGAAAAGATACCATATAGGCGAGAGGTCCTACAATCTGAAGCCCCGGTTCTAAAATAGACGCTGGGCCTGTGGGCAGACCCGCTCTGTAATACGCCTCTGTGTAGACAATCCGTAAGAGGTCGTCCCCCTTCCTCAGTCTTCCATCAAGCCCGCCGAATAACACAGCGGCTTTGAACTCATTAGCCGCTATCCACGTGGCTAGTTCTTTTGTATAGTCGTAAAAAACGGCGTCGTGTAGGCCGTAGTTATTCACAACGCCTACGATTCTCCCACATGAGAAAATTTCGTTTTGTAGTAACAGACGGCTGCCTTCGATAGACACTATAGGAGGCTCTCCTCTATATCTAATCAACCCAACTATTTCACAATTACGTGAAATGTACTTCGTGGCTATGTGCCCAACTATACCAATCCCAGCGAATCCTGTGACAAATAATTCATAGTCTTCAACTGGTTTAAAAATCTTAAATTCAATCTTCATATATTCTCTAACACCCTATACACTTTAGTTAACTTCTCTATCTCCTGTACATTTTCTAAATACTCTAACTGTGTTCCACAGACTGGACACACCCCTCCTTTGTTTACAGCTTCGTCAAGTGTATACCTCATAAAACAATTGGGGCAGATGTAGTAAGAGCCTTCTGTCAACGTCCTAATCAACGCCGAAATTTTCTCTCTGGCTATCTTCGCTCTATTTTTAAGAGCGTTGGCTATAACCTCGTCGTTTATATACCACGTGTATTCAATTCTATAGTCTTCAGTTGTCCTCTTCTTAACGCCGACGAGGCCTTGTCTCATTAAATATTGTAGAATTCTCCTAGTCTCAGCCGTCGAGATATTTAACAAAATAGCCACTCTGTCGTCAGTGAGGTCCTCCCCCCTTTCGTAGAGTAGCTCAGCTACTTTTCTAGCAAGTTTGCCGTATTCCACACTGTCGAATTCCCAAGCCACGGTTTTCTCTACTATGTATAAATAGGTATCTTTCACCGTTTTTCCACAACGGCGTCTTTATAAGTATTTGCCCAGCGAGGCACTGGGACAAACACTACATCTCCTACACGTAGCCCCACCGCGCCGTCTTCAGCCCTTAGTTTAACAATGGCGTAGCCCGGCGTTTTGAAAAAGAGTATAGCTTTAAGCGCATCGACGCCTAGACCCGTGGCGGCTGATATAGGCATAAACCATGTGAAATACCTCTTTAGTAGCCTACTTATTTGAAACACAGAGTCTCGATTTAATCTATCTATTTTATTCGCCACCAATATCACTTTGTCTTTGTCGACTCCAACCTCTCCCAAAGTCTCGATAGAGGTCTCTAACTTTCTAGTAATCTCCTCAAGCGGCTCCGAGGCGTCTACTACTAACAACACCATGTCGGCTTCAATAATTTCCTGTAGAGTAGAGTGGAAAGACTCTATTAACACAGGCGGGAGGTCGTCTATAAAGCCTATAGTGTCTGTCAACACTATTTTCTTACCCCAGAGATTCAACAATCTACTATAAGTCTCCAACGTGGCGAAAGGCCTCCCGTCCACTAGTTTGTTTTCATACACTAGCCTATTAAATAGAGTAGTCTTCCCAGCGCTTGTGTAGCCAGTGATCACCACCTCAGGCAGCCCAGCCTCTCTCCTCTTACCTATATACATAGCTCTACTCCACCTCACGTCTTCTAACTTTTTTTTGATTGTAGCAATTCTCTTCACCATATGGCGGTAGTATGCATCTATGACATACTCGCCGGCGCCTAGAAAACCTAATTGCTCCCCCATCTTAGCCCTCCTTAGATATTCTTTCACTTTAGGCAGCTCGTACCTCAGCCTCGCCAACTCAATCTGTAGCTTAGACTCTATACTACCAGCTCTCCTCTCAAATATAGACAAAATCACCAAGACTCTATCTATTACCCTCCTTTTGAATATCTTTTCTAAATTATATACTTGAAGTGGCGTTAGGCTATGGTAGGCAATAAAGACGTCGAAGTCCTTCTTCGCCACTTCCTCCGCCTTGCCTATGCCTAGGTATGTCCTAGTGTCTGGTTTAATAAATTGAGTAACTAACTCAACTACTTCGAACTCAGCTACTTCAACAAGAGATATAAACTCATCAAGTTTATACCTAAGGTTCTGCGTCTTCGGGCCTACGTACGCCAGCAACGCTTTATTTTTCACTTTCGTCTCTAACTTCCGCCACTTCTCCAAGCGTTAGACTTCTATCTAATACAGCCCCGCCTCGCGTTCCCCCCTCTTCAAGACGCTCTGTAAATAACTTTATGCCTAAGATTTTTTCTAACTTACGTGCAAGAGAAACATCGGGCTGTAACTGCCCAGATTCAATTCTCCGAAGCACTGTCTCCTTGACGCCTATCATTGCAGCAAGTGCCTCTCTAGAGAGGCCTAGATTTTCTCTAGACTTTTTTATCAACTCGCCGAAATTCTCCACTATTTCTAAGTCATAAACTGCTCTAGTAGGCGGCGGCCTTGGCCTAGGCTGCGGCTGTTGTCTTCTTTGCGGCATCGGCGGCTGTTTTTTGCCGTATCTCGCGGCGCAGCTTCTACAGACGTAGAGAACAGCCTTATCTACCTCTACAGGTATTGGCTCTCCCTCAATCGGCTTCCCACAGATTTCACAAAACACATCGTTGACATTCTTTTTATTAATAAATTTACTTACCCCCGTGGCGGAGTCTGTGATAACGATATTGTCGTATATATACGGGAGGGCGGTGGCTGAAAGACTCCTTGGGAGAAAGATAGATGTAGAATATAACAAAGAGGGGAGAATTAGACGGGTGTATATAGACGGCAAACTCGCCTTTGTCCTACGGAATAACGACGGTTATCTACTCCCCACTCTATACGGTGCCTTGTTTATAGACAGTAAAATTACAGTAAGTGAAGACGCAGCCCGTTTTGTAGAGATGGGCCGCAACGTGCCTGTTAAACACATAAAGGGAGCGTCGGGTAAGTTAAGAGCTAACGGCGAAGTGGCTGTAGTTGACCTCAAGGGGAGAGTCATAGCCGTAGGCAGGCTTATCTACAGCGTAAGAGAGCTTACACTTGAAAAAGGCTATGCTGTGAAAGTAAGAGAGGCTAAAAAAGACGTAGAGAAGCAAGAGCTTCTTCAATAGTTTTATACTCGCCGAGGAGTACCGACCCCCTGAACACTTCTACTTTTTTTAACACACATTGTTGTAAAATATTCTGAGGCGTCACGCCGGGAAATATTTTACTCCAAGACGCCGGCCTCCCCTCTTCGTCAAGCGCCTTGATCTCTCTATCGATGCCTACCTTCCCTCTACATTTAACAAAATGTAATACAAACCTCACCCCTTGGCTTCTAGAAATCTCTATCAGCTGTTCAAATATTTTCAACATATAGACGCGGTAGTCTTATTTTACGTACGAAATAATACGTCACTGTCCCATCGTTACTAACCAAGGCGAGGACTGTCTCCATAGACAAAGTCTCAGCCATGTTTATAATATTTAATAACGTAGGTATTGTGACCTCTACCCCCTCCACCATTGTGTAGAATAGATACTTATCTTTCTTCTCAGCTATAAACAATCTATCGTTTAAAGTCTCTACAATTCTAAACCCCCTGGCTTGTAGATCCTTAAAGACTTGTTCTAACAGAACATCAGCCACAACTACCCACATTGAGATAGTTAAATTTATGACGTCGGTAAACTTTATATATAGGCTTCATTACATTGCTATGGCTTCAGATGTCTCAAAATGCTTCGCCACACTTGGGGCGACTCTACAGGACTCCATAGGGAGACAAGTCCTTGTGAAACTTAGAGATAGCCACGAGATAAGGGGTATACTCCGCTCTTTTGACCAACACGTAAATCTCCTTCTCGACGATGCAGAGGAGATAATCGATGGCAATATATACAAACGCGGCACTATAGTAGTGAGGGGAGAAAACGTATTGTTTATATCGCCAGCGCTATGAAGGGCACGCCTTCGATGGGTAAACACAACAGAGGGAAGACCCATATTAGATGTCCAAGGTGCGGCAGACACTCCTACAACGTTACTAAAAAATACTGCGCCTCTTGCGGCTGGGGCAGGACAAAAAGGTGGAGGAGATACAGCTGGGCAAAATAGGTTTATAATAACTTAATACAGTGGAGAAGGCCCGTCATCGCTGACTTATGATTGAGAAATCTGGGTTCTGACATGTCCGATATCTTAGTGTCTATTGTAGTGCTATACGTAGTAGTGGACCCAGTGGGCAATATACCTTTGTTTACAGCAATCACGGCGAAATTTGACTCAACAAAGAGGCGGAGGGTGTTAGTTCTATCTGTGATAGTGGCCGCTTCTGTGTTAGTGTTGTTCGCAGCCGTTGGGATATCTTTCCTTAGCTATTTCGGAGTGGAGATGGCGGACTTCATGGTGGCCAGCGGCTTAATTCTTACGACTTTTTCCCTCTATTATTTAATGAGGCCGTATGAGCAGAGTGAGACATCTGGCGAAATTGAGAGCGTTGCTGTAGTGCCTCTTGCAGTTCCTTTCCTCGCGGGCCCGGCCTCGATATCCTACGTATTGGTGATATCTAAACAACTCGGCTTGGTCTATACACTTTTAGTTATTGTAGTGGTGGCTATTTTGACACTACTCACACTCCTAGCCTCTGGGTTTCTTATAAGAGTATTGGGGATTATTGGGATTAGAGTGATAGAAAAGATCATGCTTATATTGAGCGCGGCTATAGGGATTTCCCTTATAAGAAAAGGCATAGATTCTTGGGTTAAAGAACTTTTCTCATAGTTTAAATATCTATAACAACTATATGACAATGTCAGTTAAAGTTAACATACGTGGACAAGCTGCGGCGCCTGGTTCTCTCGCAGATGCATTAAGAGGAGTTAAGTTAAAACTTGTGACTATTTCAGGTAAAGGGGGCGTTGGGAAGTCTCTAGTGACTACATCAATTGCCGTCGGCTTCGCCATGAGGGGATATAGAGTTGGCATTCTCGACGGCGATGTGTACGGACCCACTGTCCCAAAGATGTTGGGGCTTTCTGACGCGGCGTTGAGAGTAGATGAGAAAAGCGGCAGGATTATACCTGTCGACGGGCCACTCGGCATTAAAGTAGTGTCTATAGAATTCGCCCTCCCAAGCGACGACACAGCTGTCATATGGAGAGCTCCATTAGTAAACCAAGCCTTGAGAGATTTTATAGCTCAAGTAGATTGGGGAGATCTAGACGTCTTAGTTGTAGACCTCCCCCCAGGCACCGGCGACGCGCCTCTTACAATTGCACAAAGCCTTCAAGGCGGCTTAGACGGCAGTGTAATTGTGACGATACCCACCGATATCTCTAGACGTATTGTCTTAAAGTCCATAGATTTCTCACGTAGGCTAAACATACGCGTCGCCGGGGTAGTTGAAAACATGTGTTGTTTTAAATGTCCAGACAGTGGAAATATTTATTACATATTTGGTAGAGACGTTGGGAAGAAAATTGCAGACGCCGCGGGGGTGCCTTTCTTAGGCAAGATCCCCATAGACCCAGAGTTTTCTCAATATTTAGACACAGGGAGACTTCATGAATTTTTAACTAAAGATAATGAAACTGCGAAAGATGTATTATCTATTGTCGATAAACTTATAGAGATGTATAAAGATAGACTTACACAAAGCATAGTTAAAGAAGAGAAACCCAAGAGGCTGTCTCTGCTTAAACTCCCTGGCGAGGAGGAAGAAAGCTAGAGCTCATAAAGGGAAGAGGCAATAAGTCGCTTAGTTTAACCCGCAAGATTTTACCCCTGGACGCCAGTATTATATTTGCGTCTGGGTTAAACTCTGCAATTACTTGTCTACATGCACCGCAGGGCGGCGTGGGGTCTTCTGTGTCGGTGTATACAACTACTGTATCTATATCTCTATCTCCTTCAGAAACAGCTTTAAAGACGGCCACTCTCTCTGCACATATAGTCAATCCATATGAGGCGTTTTCAATATTTACACCCGTGTATATCTTGCCGTTTTTAGTCAACACCAAAGCAGCCACTCTGAATCCTGAATAAGGCGCATAGGCATTTTTTAATATTTCTCGCGCTTTTTCCACCAAGTCCATGACTTAGTTTATATATAGGATTTAAATAATACGTAGTGGACCACGCCGACGTTGTGAGAAGACGTGTTGTTGAACACGGCGCCTCTATAAAAGATAAAGTAATAGAGACTTTAACACATAGCTATAATTTAATAGTTGAACAAATTAAATCTATTTCACAAAGTTATAGAGATTTAGATACGTTTCTATTAAATATTTCAAATATCAAAGGGCTCGATTTCTTAGTCATATATATACTATTAGTAGGTATTTTACATAAGTATAGAAATTTAGAAATAGAAGAACTAAGACAGTTAGCAGCCGCCTATGAGAAAAATATCTATGAAGTTTTTTCGGCGTCTAGGGCGCGCAGGGCGTTAGAAGAGGTGGGCATAGAGCGAGACGTCGCCGATTCTGTTATATCAGACCTAGCGAAGGCGCTTAACACAATTGGTAGAAATAAGCCAATATACAAATGGGTGGCTAGACAAAAGAGAGTGTCTTTTTTTGAAGAAGAAATTAGAAGGGTTGTGTTCAGAGGAGAGGGGGGCTGGCGGGTGGGCAGGGGGGTGAAGACCATACTAAGGCTTTTTATACATGAGTCGAATATACCTCTAGCGTTAAAAATAGCCTATACGCCAGAGTATAAAAAATATGTAATACACGGCGATATGTACACAGCTTTAGTGACTCTTAGGTCTGGAGCGTTTGAAGACTTAGACACATTGACATCTCAGCGAGTAAAACTAAGAGTGGCGAAGAGGATTATATGTGAGAATAGAGAGGGCGGGGGGAGATGTAGAGATGTGACACTTAGACTTGAAAGTATACGCGGCTTAGTGAGATATGTGGGCAAAGTCAGCGGCGACCCAGTTTTATATGAAAGAGGGGCTTACGACATAGGCGTAAATTACTGCAAAGAATTGAAATGCGACGTCTGTCCAATAAAAGACGTATGTAGACGATATATATTTATCAAACTGAGATAAAAAACCTATGAGTCTAAGAGGCAAAGTTTCTATTGTTACAGCGGCCAGTAGAGGCATCGGCGCCGGCGTGGCTACGGCGTTGGCTAAAGAAGGCTCTAGTTTAGTAATTGCGGCTAGAAGCGCCCAGAGGCTTAGAGAACTTGCGGAAAAACTCTCATCTCAATACGGCGCCTCTGTCGTGCCTGTCCCAGCGGATTTAACTAAAAGAGAAGATGTGAGTAAAATTGTACAAGAGGCAGTTAAAAACTTCGGGAGAGTAGACGTGTTGGTATACAACACAGGTCCGCCGAAACCTGGCACATTTATAGAACTCAGTGAAGAAGATTGGGAGTATGGAGTTAAGTTGTTGTTAATGAGTGCGGTGTGGATAACAAAAGACGTACTGCCATATATGATTCAACAAGGGGGCGGTCGTATAATATACATAACCTCTTCTACTCTAAAACAGCCTATACCAACGTTGACGTTGTCTAACGTCGTTAGGATATCGATAGCGGGTTTAGTAAAAACTCTCGCATATCAACTAGGCCGCTACAATATTTTAGTAAACGGCATAATGCAAGGCTATGTAGACACAGAACGTATAAGAGAAGTAGCATATGCAAGAGCTCAGAGAGAGGGCCGGGCCGTCGACGAGATAATAAAAGAAATGGAGAACGAAATCCCCCTTGGGAGATTGGCTAAGCCTGAAGAAATAGGAGAATTAGTAGCTTTCCTTGCCTCTGACAAGGCGAGTTATATCTCTGGGTCGCTTATCTTAATAGACGGCGGCCGTACCTTATGTATATAGACCCAGGGAGTTGAATACTCTATCCACCAACTCTCTATCTATTTTAAAGCCATATTTAATCTCTACAAAATGGCTTCTCAACTCTACTACATCTTTTCTAACAGACGTAGGGTCTTCGCCTCTCAACACTCTAGCTATTAGTCTAGCTATTTCTCTCATCTCGTCTTTCCCCATGCCGAATCTTGTCATCTCTTGGACGCCCAACCTTATGCCGCTAGGCTTTAACACACTTTTATCCCAAGGAAGCGCGTTTTTATTACAAATTATATTGGCCTCTTCTAAAAGAGCAGCTACTCTGTCGCCCCCTCCGTATTTAGAGACGTCTACAGCCACTTGGTGTGTCTTAGTGTAGCCCTGACTCTCAGCCACCGGCGCCACGCCCTCTGCGGCTAGAGCCTCGGCGAGCGCCTTTGCGTTTTGTACAACTCTGGAGGCGTATTCAGAGCCGTATAGCTCCATCTCTACTAAAGTCACATAGGTAGCTGCGTATCTATGTAGGTGGTAATTTGAAGTAAAGGCTGGGAACACAGCCTTCTGTATTTGTGTATTTAACTCATTTGTTAAAACAGTCCCGATTAGTCCGCCCTGGGGGCCTGGGAAGGTCTTGTGGGTAGAGGTAGTGATTACATGTGCCCCCTCTTTAAATGGATTTGGAAAGACGCCGCCTAATATAAGGCCGAATACGTGGGCAGAGTCGTGTAGGACGTATGACCCCACAGACGCGGCCACTTCTACAATTTCTCTTATTGGGTGTGGGAAGAGGTAGAGAGAGGCGCCTAGTATTATTAAATTCGGCCTTTTCTCCTCTATGACTTTACGCGCAGCGTCTACGTCGATATTAAAACGCTCAGAGTCAAAGGGGAGTTCTAACACTTTAAGTCTAAGGGCCTTGGGACCCCCTACGTTGTTGTGGCTAATATGTCCACCGTATTTAATGGGGAGAGAGGCTATGAGGCCCCCCTCTGGGACTAGGGCGTAGTAAACTGCTAAATTTGCTAAAGTCCCAGAGACAGGCCGCACGTCTATGAAAGAGGCCCCTAGTAGCGACGCGAATTTTTTCGAAAGGACGTCTTCTAACACATCTACATACTTCGTGCCTTGGTAGAATCTATTGCCCACAGTCCCCTCGGCGTATCTACCAGAGAGATCGTTTATATATAAAAGCTCGGCGAGGGGCGACATCACGTTTTCACTGGCGATTAAGTTAATAGTCTCTTTCCTCCGCCAGACGTTGTGACGCGTTGTGATTTCCAAGATCTCAACTACATCTTTTGGGAGCATTGTCTAAATTACACCTGTATTAAAGAGATACGTCTCACTTTTGTATATGGATATTGTCCATCTACGTCTTTTTCCCACTTCTTCACCATATCCCATATGGTTAAAAACGCCACGCCCACTGCGAATAAAGCTTCAGGGAGCGGCGAGTAGTCACGCGACTTTATAAAAACGCTTGATGACACTACCTCGCCGATTTCTATATCTATTTTAAAATGTTGTATAGACGGACAGGGAGGGCCTATAATTTCACATAGCCTTTTTACATTTAACGCAGCGGCTGTCTGAGCGGCGTAGATTGGGTGCCCCTTCTCTACGGGTTTATTCAACAAGTCTTTACTTCTTAAATCCATCTCGCCGTAGGCGTAGGCCGTGAGGTCGCCTCCTCTGACGACTGGCGGAGTCTGTAGCTCTTCTATTCTTTGTATTTGCACCGGCGCCCCCTTTGTCTTGATGTCTACAGCTAAGTTTTTTATCACAGTGGCTCCAGAGGCCACTGCGCCCACTAATGCTCCGAATAACACATCCATCTCAACGCCAGTTTGCCACTCGGCGCCCCCCTCTACGTATAGTTTATCTCTACAGTAGGAATTTACAAAGATAGAGAGTGGGTGTAGGAAGGGTAGATATCTAAAGGCGTTGGCTGCCGCTTTTATTGCAGCGCCTGTGTTACAATTTGTAGTGTCTATCTCCACAGAGGCCTTGGCGTATCTTAAGACATCTGGTTTTTTAGATATGTCTACTATCACGGCACTTCTCTACGTCTATGTATATCTTTCTAAGTTCTTCTTGTGTTAACTTGCGGCGTTCTGCTCTCTGGAGCAGAATTTTCACAGCTAAAGCCCTGGCGTCTTTTTCATCAAGTTCTTTTAGTAATTGATTTAGAAGCTCTTCACAACTCTCAATGGGGGCGTCTATATATTTTTCAAATAGTTTAGCTTTTTTTATCTCTGTCTCTACCCACGTGAAGTCTAACTGTGGCATAGGCCATTTATAGCCACAGCGGCTACATATAAATTCATTGCCGGGGGTGAGGACTAAATCTCTAGAACCACATTTTGGACAAGCCATGGAGGTGTGTCAATTTAACAATTTAACCTTCTCTGTTCGATCCAGTTTTTTAAAAATATGCCGTAAACTCTCGGCACAGAGGCCAGTTCATACACTCTACGGACGCCTGTTAGAAACATCGCAGTCTTCACCTCGGCCAGGATGGTCTTAATCTCATCTCTCAACCTTCCCGATAGCGCGGCTTTTAAAAAAGGCCGAGACATAGTGAAGAAATTTGCCCCCAGCGCCAGTGCCTTCACTCCGTCTAGGCCGTTTCTAACGCCCCCCGAGGCTATTATAAATCCTCTAAAGACTGACTTCACTTCACATATCGATGCGGCAGTAGGTATGCCCCAGTTTTTAAAAGTCTCAGCCACTCTTTTATGTATATAAGAGCCGGCCTCCTCTGCCCTAGCCCCCTCAATAGCTATAAAAGAAGTCCCCCCAGCCCCGCCTACGTCTATGGCGTCTGCCACGCCGACAAGCCTAGACGCCACTTCTTTTGAAATTCCATTTCCCACTTCTTTAACAATTATTGGCTTGTTAATAGAATTTTTTATAGTCTTAATTCTCTCTATTACATATCTAAAACGTGGTTCTCCCTCCGGCTGTACAGCCTCTTGAGCTGGGTTTAGGTGTATAGCTAATGCATACGCATCTATCATATCTATAGCCTCTATCGCCCAGTCTATTAGCTGTTTCTCCGACTGTTCTATTAGCTGTGGAGCTCCGAGATTAGCCACTTTTGGCACACTCGGCGCGTTTTGTTTCACAACTTCGAAAGTCCACTTAACCTCTGGCTTGACTAACGCAACTCTCTGCGACCCAACGTAGATTGGGATGCCGAACTCCTCCGCCGCCTTGGCCAACTCTGAGTTTATCCTCCCAGCCAATTCAGTGCCGCCGGTCATGGCTCCTATTCCGAAGGGGGCGTTTACACGTACTCCGAGAAAGTCGGCGGTGACGTCTATCTCATCTACGTCGAGCTCCGGCGCCGCGTTGTGAATTAAAAAAACTTCTTCAAACCAAGCGGAGCCTATTTGAGAGATCTCCGAAGCCGCTAGGTGTATATGGTCGTCTTTCCTCTTCTCAATCCCCATTACTGTCTCTGCTGTGCTCTAGCTCTCACACATCCGCGGCCTGTACACCTCGACCCGATAAAGCCCACTTTCTGGCCAGGCGGAGCTGTCTTTGGCACAGGCGTGCCTCCTTTTTGGTGAGAGCCGCCGCCGTGTGGATGGGCGTATGGAGACATGGCTTTGCCTCTCACTGTTGGGTATTTCCAAGCCTTTGCTCTAGCTCTGTGGTATTTCTTACCTGCCTTTAACATAGGCTTCTCGATCCTCCCCCCTCCCGCGACGATACCCACGGTGGCTCTGCCTCTAGAGTCCACTTCCACAACGGCGCCGCTTGGGAGTCTTATAATAGTTTTATTCTCCTCTGGCTTTTGTCCAACCACTACGGCGTAGGTGCCGCCGGACCTGGCGAACTTCCCCCCGTCACCTGGCCTCTTCTCTACGTTAAAGACTAAAGTGCCCTCTGGTATCCTCCCCAGCACCATTATATTCCCAGTCCTGGGCGATGCGCCCTCGCCTACTTCTATCACTTGGCCTACGTATAGCCCCTCTGCCGCGTAGTTAAAAAACTCCACGCCGTTTTCTAACCTCACTTTCGCCACAGGAGCATTGAGCCCAGGCTCGTGGAGTATGTCGACGACGTAGCCTCTGCCCACGGCGGCAGAAATCGGCGGATATTTCACAGGCCCGTCTCTTTTCCAACTTGGAGATCTAAACTGAGAGCCCCCTCTCCCTCTCCTCTGTACTAAAATCCTCTTACCCATACGTCGGTCTCATTACAAACACTTTATAAATATTCTCTATTGATATAACGTGACGATATGCACCTCTTCTGAAAAGTGACGATTCTCACGGCACACTGAATATTTAAATATCATTGTGTGGCTACTGCGCTATGGGTCGTGCAGATGGGAAATCCCCGTGCGATTTCTACGTCTGGTACGCCAAGTTTAGTTCAGG
>JAWBJM010000031.1:0-20182 GCA_038832545.1 Pyrobaculum sp. | reverse complement strand
GTCTTTTATCTCCACATAGTTGTCGCCGCTAGCCATGGGGTCTGTGAACTTTATTTTCATGTATCTAATATATATGTTCTGTGGGTAGAAGTCTTGTAGCATAGAGACGTCTGCAATTCTAACCTTTACAGGAACGTTATAGTTATTACAAATTCTCAATGCGTCTGTTATATTCACAATGTCGCCGGGCACACCTGTGACGTATATCCTTGTGATATTAATACCTGTGTTTGGGTCGTAGTACCAATCGGCTTTTACAAATGTCCCATTCATTACATTTGTGTCGTCGCCTACGTATTTTATCACAGGCGGCTTAGTGGTGTTTACATACCAATATGTTACGTTTATTACCGAAACTGTCGCTACTAACGCTACCGCGCCCAGTAACACAGCTAGTATACCCAACGTCTTTACCTCGCGCCTCATGTCTCTCAGATTTTTCTAAATTTATAAATTCAACGTTGTTAAGTTCTATAACGGCGGCCTACTATATAAATAGAGTAATAGTAAATAATTGTGAGGAAAGAGTCGAGGGCTGTGGTGTTCTTAGGCTTGGGGGGCGTGGGGAAGACGACTTATATATATAGAGTTGTCGGTAAGTCGAAGACTCCGAGAGTGACCCGTAGGCCTGATACCTACGTCCTCTCCTCTGAATTGTACAACCTCTTTCTAATCGACACGCCTGGCCAGTTAGTAGGCGAGGTAGTTAGGCGGTATTACGAGGCGGTGGTGAAATACGGCGTGAGAATTGACTTAGTTGTGTATATGTACAGTGTCGTCGACCTACAGACGCTTGAGGCAATCGTTGAAATAGACAGAGCCGCAAGTCGGTTTATTAAAGGAGGTAAAATCCTAGTGGGGAATAAACGCGACTTAGGCGAGGAGTTTGGAATATTTATAGAGGGAGACGACGTAGTGAAGATAGTGGGGGCCTCCGGAGTGTACTACACCTCTGCTCTAAAAGACGACCCAGAGACTCTACTCCTCCACATTGTAGAGAATTTGAGGTGACACAATCCACGGTCTATACACTGTAGGACTTTTTGTAAATGGGGTCACACAACTTTCTCAAGATGTATAATTCTACAACTAGAGACAGCCTCGACGTGTGTTGAGAAGTAGAATAACTACCTCTGTAGCTTTCTAAAATATCTCAAAACGTCCCAACGTTTACGGCCTGGCATATATACATATGTTATAAAGCCGCGGCGAGTTTTTCCACACGCCGTCAACACAGTCGTATTCACCTGCGCATTATTTTAATAATGAGAACTTAGTCTATCCGCTTCTCTATGTACCCTCTGTCTTAGTCGCCGTTGAAGTGTATTCTAACTACGCCGTGTGGCAGCTCGGCGAGGTAGTGAAGGAAAGTCGTCTTGACGAGTCGATATCCAAGCCGCGGCCTCCAGTTTGTTTCACTGCGTAGATATAGAATTTTGTATAGCCTGGGCAAGTTACTAAGGGGAGACGGTGTCGCTCCAAGTCTTCTATAAGGTCTATGCCGCCGCCTCCCCACGCCTATTAACACAGTCGTATCCAGTCTCTGCAAGACATTTAACAGCCCACGTCTTTGCTAAATCTTTAGTAAATTGACTACCTAATAGCCTCTTGGAATTTCGGTCCTCTTCAGAGAGAAAAAATTACTATAATTATATTCCCCCGGCGGCTGTTGGGTAGAGCTCTCTTATGAATTTTGCTAGGTGTGGAGCGGCTGCGTCTAGTTTTCGAACGGCTGTGTATATGTCGTCGTCGGGGTATATTCCGTACCTGACTAATGTATATGCATGTGGACCTAATATGTCTCTAACTGTAGGCATGTTTACGACGTGTATCCAATTTAAAAAATCCTCCGTAGCGGTTATAAAAAAGCTGTGTTTAACACACTGTGGACTGTGCAGTGGCTTGTGCCTACGGCGGCGGCACAATCATCAACGCCATAGCCACTGGGCACGGCGCGGCTTTCCCCATTTCGTTAAAAATCGTGGCGAAAGTGTGTAAGTCAGACACGACAGAAGTCCGTACGTATTCACAAGTCGACATAGCCCCCATACGTCAGATAGTAGAGAGAGTAGGTCAGGAGTTTAAAGTGGGGCCGCTCTCTGTGGAGTTTAGTGGAGATTTGCCCACGGCGGGGGGTCTAAAGTCGAGCAGCGCGGCGGTGAACGCGTTGATAAGAGCGGCCGCCTCTCTTGCGGAGGTAGACGTAGACTTATTTCAAATAGCCCGCCTCAATGCTCAGTTGAGTAAATGGGCGGGCATAAGCGTCACCGGCGCGTTTGATGACGCAGTGGCCAGCGCGGCGGGGAGGAGCTACTTAACAGACAACTACAAAATGATAGTGTTGAGAGAATTAGAGGTGGGGGGGAGAGCCGTGGTGTTAGTGCCGCCCATCGAGAAGAGACGTTATAAACTAGAGGAGATGAAGGCGGCGGCGCCTTTAGTAAAACTAGCGGTGGCATACGCCGGCTTGGGGATGTGGAAAGAGGCTATGTTAATAAACGCGGCGGCGTATGGATACGTCTTGGGGTACCCCCCCGAGCCTGTAGTAGAGGCGTGGAGGAGAGGAGCGGTGGGCGGAGTCTCGGGCACTGGGCCGTCGCATGTATTTATTACAGAAGACCCCGAGGGCCTCGCCTCTGTGTTGTCTAAATTCGGAGAGGTCTACGTAGTAGATATTCCTCAATCTCCCTGCTCTATATAACTCCCTAGTTTCGTAAATATAGAAACGCGGCGTTTTCCATCTATCTCAACTTCTTGTATTCTCTCTCCAAGTATGTGAACTGCGTAGAAGCCCCCCGTCGATATTTTACTTCCCCATTTCGAAATATGAACTGGGCCGGCGTCTGTATATATTGTCCACTCGCCGTCGCCGTATATTAACAACTCGTCACGTGTAGGCACTGCGGCGCCTCTCCTAATATATATAGGCATGTCGGACTCAGACTCCACCCAGCTGGGGCCTAGGTGTATTTTACCAGTGTGGTAGTCCAGCCAGGCGCCGCGTGGGAGGTAGACATCTCTTTTTTTCACGCCTTTGTCTAAAAGGGGCGCGTACAAAATATAGGGACCCACCATGTATTGATCTACTATTTTAAACGCGTCTTCGTCGTCGTAGAACTCTAGGCCTAGAGGCCTAACGATGGGGTAGCCCCTTAGGTGGGCTTCCCACGCTAAATGCCTTAGGTATGGCAAAAACTTATGTCTAGTCTTTACGGCCTCAAGAGCCATTTGTCTATACCTAGTGGGTAGTCTAACTACTTCAGAGTCGGGAGTGCCCTTGTCTCTATGGACTCTGTAGAGTGGGAAAAATACAGCGGCTTGATACCACCTAGCCACTAGTTCGTAGTCTCCCAGCCCCGCAAAGCCGCCGACGTCGCATCCAACAAAGGGAACTCCTGACGTCGAGAGGCCCAGCACAGTCATAATTGCTAACCTTAGGCCCTCCCAAGTGCTCGGCACGTCGCCAGTCCATAGAGCGGCGTATTTCTGAATCCCGACGTAGCCAGACCTCGAAAGTATAAATGGAGTCTTCCCCGCGGCCTGTAGCCCTTTGAAAGTAGCCTCTGCTTCAAAATAGGGGTAGAGCCCTCTGACTTTCTCATGTGGAATTTTTTCAATACCTACTTTGTGGTAAGCCCCCGCCGGGGCTTTGCAGTATAGTTCTTCTCTAGCTAGCGGCTGGGGAGTGGCGCCCACTGCGGCGTATATTCTACTTTTTGAGATATATACATCGCAGTTGAAGACAGTGGGCTCGTTCATATCTAGCCAAACCCCGTCGATGTCGTATGTAGAGACGAAGTTCTGCACTGCCGCCGCCCATTTCTCTCTACACTGGGGGTTGAGGAAGTCCACTAGCCCAGAGAGGCCGGGCCACCCCTTTGCTAAAAACAACTCGTTGTCTTTAGTGACGAGTAGACAATCTAACAACAACTCAAATGGCTTATATCCAGGCTCGGCTTTTATATATGGGTCAATTATCGCGACTACATAAGCGCCGAGTTGATGGATCTCGGAGACAAAGCCTCTGGGGTCTGGAAATTTTTTCAAGTCCCAAGTGAATTGTTTATACCCCTCCATATAGTCTATGTCTAAATACACCGCGTCTACTGGGATAGACTCCGCCACTTCTTTAACTACTTCAAGCGCGGCGTCTTGAGGCTCGTAGCTATAACGGGATATGTGGAGCCCCAACGCCCACGGCGGGGGGAGGTGGGGCATGCCAGTTACTTCGCCGTATATGGTATAGACCTCAAGCGGCGTCGGCCCAAATAATATATACAATTCAGGCCTATCCTCAATTCTGACGTAGACTTCGTTATATCTCATAAAGCCCACGTCTACTTCACCATATGCGGGGCTGTTTATAACTAAAGCAAAGGCGCGGCCTCTTTCTATAAAAACTAAAATTGGTATAGAGGCGTAGAGCGGGTCTATGCCCAATTGATATGCATAGACGTCGTTATTCCAAAGCACAAAACGCCCCCTCCTTCTGTCCGGGGGATACGCCCTGGTCCCGAGGCCAAAGACGTGTTCTCTAGCGCCGAGTTTTTTCCTAACCGCCACACTGTCTTTTTCAAACTCTATATAGAGTTCAATAGATATGTCGCAGCAGTCTGTTTTAAAAACTCTCCCATCGAATTGTGCAGTGGGCGTGGGCTCGCCCCGCGGCAGTGAGAAACTCAGTATTTGTCTACCAAGGGCAAGTTTTACGCTTTTCTTACCTACTTCAATCATGTAGTCTAGACGTTATGTCGTTGATTAACTTCGCGGCGGCTGCCTCCAGCAGTTTTCTAATTTCTCTAATCTTGGTCTTCGTCTCATCGCCTTTGGCCATGTACTCTAGTTGTTTAGCCAATACTATCCCCTCGTGTAGAAAATGGTCTAGTCTTATCAATGCCGCTAAGTCAATATCTTTATACACAACGCCGGCTAGTTCACTCTCTAGACATTCCCAATGTGCAGGTCCTTTGCGGTAGAAAGTAAAGACTTGACCTTCGATAATTTCTTCGCCACATATGGCGCATTTCCATCTTTTTAGTTGACGCATGGAGTCAATATTGGGATAAAATTAAAATACACCTCTACAGTGGCCTCACTATGGGTCTTAAGATCAATAGACCGCGCCGCGGCTCGATGGGAGTGTACCCGAGGAAGAGAGCCAGCGACATAGTCCCTAGACTGAGGACTTGGCCAGACGTCAACTTGGGGAGGCCTGTGTTACTGGGCTACGCAGCGTATAAAGTGGGGATGGTACACGCAGTGGTAGTCGACGATAGACCCACTAGCCCTCTCTACGGCAAAGAGGTGGTTAAAGCCGCCACTGTGTTAGAAGCCCCTCCGTTGTATATATGGGGTTTTAGACTATACACACTAGACCCGACCAACGGCTACAAAAAAGCAGCCTCTGAGGTGTGGTCTACTGAACTACCTACGTTTTTAAAAAGAGTGTTGACTCTGCCGGAGAGAGTCGATGTAGATAAACTGTTAAAGAAAGTTGAAGAGGTGAAAGACGTAGTTGTAGACGTCAGAGCTTTAGTCTCTACACAGCCGCACCTATCTGGCTTGGGTAAGAAAACGCCTGAGATTTTAGAAATCCCAATAGGCGGCGGCGTCAATATAGATGAGAAAATTAAGTACGCCCAGTCTCTACTAGGTAAATCAGTCACGCCGAGAGAAGTGTTCTCCCCCGGCCAGTTAGTAGACGTAGTGGCTGTGACAAAAGGAAAGGGGTACCAAGGCGTAATTAAAAGATTTGGAGTGACTATCCTCCCGAGGTGGCATAAACATAGAAAAGGCCATAGGAGGACTGGCACAATCGGCCCCCAGGCGCCGGCGGTTATGTTCACACAGCCGAGGCCGGGGCAGATGGGTTTCCACCAAAGGACTGAGTACAATAAGAGAATTTTAAAAATTGGAGAAAACGGCGGCGAGATTACGCCTAAGTCAGGTTTTCTACACTATGGAGTAGTCAAGGGGCCGTATATATTAATACAAGGAAGCGTCCCCGGCGCGAGGAAGAGACTAGTCGTGTTGAGACAACCGGCGAGGCCGCCTAAGAAGGCGCCGCCTGCAGCCGAGCCACAAGTAGTCTGGATAAGTTCTCAAAGTATTTAAAGGGGGGAGTTTCAAAAGTGCGATGAGAGAAGTCTTACTTAAGTTTAAACAATTAGACTTTAGCCCCTACATCAAGCCGCTTGAGGAGAGGCCGCCTGAGAGATTAAAGATATACAACCTAGACGGGTCTTTAGTCACAGAAGTAGAGACGCCTTTTCATTTCTACGAACCCGTCAGACCTGATTTAATAAGGAGGGCGTACTTAAGTGCATTAAGCGCGAGATTTCAGCCAAAGGGCGTATACGAAGGCGCGGGGAAGGAACACAGTTGTGAATCGTTTGGCGTTGGGTTGGGGATAGCGAGAATTCCTAGGTATAAGGGGTCTTTGTGGCCCCGCGGCTGCTTTGCACCAAATACTAGAGGCGGCAGGAGGGCCCACCCCCCCAAAGTAGAGAAAAAACTACATGAAGAAATTAACAAAAAAGAGAAGGCCTTGGCCATTAGATCCGCCATCGCCGCCACTGCCTATAGGAGCTGGGTCTCCTCCAGAGGCCATATCATAGACAAAGTGCCGTCTCTACCGGTAGTAGTGGTGGACGAGGCGGAGAAGATAAATAGAGCTCAAAAGGCTAAGAAGTTGTTCGAGGCGCTTGGCCTTTGGCTAGACGTAGAGAGGGCGTATGAAGGTACAAAAATTAGAGCAGGCAAGGGGAAGATGAGGGGGAGGAGGTATAAAGAGCCTAAGAGCGTTTTAGTAGTGGTGTCTGAAGTAAAAACTCCTTTGGCGGCCGCCGTTAGGAATTTCCCAGGTGTCGACGTAGTGCCTGTAGAGTATCTCAATATGTTGGTACTAGCGCCCGGAGGGGTCCCCGGTAGATTGACGTTGTGGACATATTCTGCTATTGAGAAATTGAGGAGGTTATGATAAAAAACTTCGTAATTACAGAAAAGGCGTTGAGACTCGCCGAGAGAGAGAATAAGATAACTGTAGTCGTAGACAGAGGCGCCACTAAAAAACAGATAGCCAACGAAATTCAGAGGCTATACGGAGTAAAAGTAGAAAAAGTCAACGTAGTCATAACGCCTAGAGGCGAGAAAAAAGCATATGTAAAATTGAGAGAGGGCTATAGCGCCATGGATTTGTTAAGTAGAATAGGGGTGTTGTAGTCAGTTCGTGGGTTCTTCTTCATATTTCAGTCCTTAAGACCGGCATCATCTCACATCTTCCTCAATACTCTAAGCCACGTGGCTATAGACTCCCCCCCGGCGACGTATTTATTTTTTATCAAATAGTACTGAGTGGCCATCCCCTTCTCTACTAAATACGCAGCGAACATATTTACTAAAATTTTTGCCTGCCCTCGTCTAATTAAACCAGTGATGTACTGGACGGGGTAGTCTTTAGCCACGGGGTTACCTCTATCAGCGGCCTCTCTCGCTCTCAGCATTAATAGCTTCCCCCCCATGCGCCTCAGCCATTTTTCAAACATAGTTACTTCTTTATTATACTCCTTGGCGATTTTAGAGTTTAGAAACTGGTCCCAGTACTGCCTTAACTCTTTCAACGCCTCTTCCACGTTTTTAAAAACTAGGAGATTTATAAACTATACAGTGTAGTATCCAATAGCTATTTTTCTCTTCACCTCTGTGCCGCAGGATATGCATTGTAGAACAGAACCTTTTCTTTTCAACACAGAGCCACATCTTGGACATCTAGACAACACAGAGCCGTAGGTGTGTCCCCTAATGGACACTACAAACGGTGGGCCGTATGTAGAGACTACCCGCCCTCTGATGTAATCCCCTACGCCCAGCTCGCCGTCTGAGAAGAAATATGGCGTCGTAGCTGTGTAGAAGTATTTAAACTCCTCAACGCCTTTGTCGCCCTCAGTTGCAAAACATCGAAGTAAATACCCCCTCCTCCCCTTACCTACAACTTGGCAGTACACAACTGAGCCTGTCTTCGGCATATGTGGCGACCTAAAAGGTTTTACAAAACACAAATGGCTTTTTCTCTCGCACATAGCCACTCCGGTGACGGCTGCTATGTAGTCGTAGTTTTGTACATAGACGGCGCCTTTTACTTCAAATTCTTCGGCACTGGCCACCAACTCTCCAGGTGCGACGACGCGTCTCACAGCTATGTCTCAATATAAACTATAAAATTTTTTGTCTCTTATTACATTTCTGTGTATGTAACTCTATCTTTTAAATTTAGGCAAAGAGATGAAGTTGAGAGATTTATATTGTTTTTAGAAAAACACCTAAGGGGAAATTATATAGTGACTACTAGATTAACTCATGTATATGTACAAATAGAAGGTGAAAATTTAAAAGAAGCTGTGGCGCTTGTTAAAAAACTAGCCGCTTTAGCTAAAGGCGGATATGGAAAGAGACAGATTCCACTACTTATTCTATTTAAAGATGTAAACCTTGTGAGGCCCATACCTCCAGATCTTATCGCAGATGTATTAACTCTAAGGGGGATTGAGTCTAAAGTAAAGGGCGGATATTTAGAGACGGCGGTAGAATATGAAGAAGTTTTAAAAATCGCCGAGGAGCTCTCTAATCTGTATCAAGACGCAGAGAGATATCCCCTCACTCCCCACGCAAAAAAAATCGTAGTGGCATATGCCTACAGCCGAGGGCTGAGTCTCGACGCAGCTGTCGAGAGGTTAGTAGAGGCCGGCGTCTTAAACCGCGGTAAAGTAATTAGCTTAAGAGAAGACTATAGTCGGGCAAAACTAAGACTTTTAAAAATTTAAATATTAGTTTTTAAAAATACCTATGCTAAGTATAGAGGTTTTAAATATCGACGAGAGAAGTATAGAGATTAAAGTAAAGGGCGAGACATATACATTATTCTCACCATTAGTTGAATATCTCTCAAAAGACCCCGATGTTCAATACGTCCAACTTGACGTAGACCATCCCTTGTTAGAAAATACATATTTCAAAATAGGGGTTAGAAAAGGGTCGCCACTAGAGGTTTTGGAAAGAACCATTAATACAATTTTAAAAGATTTAGAAGAGTTAGAAAAGGGCTTCTCTCTGTGATTTTAATACTGGCAGAGTCTTCGTTGGAGTTAATACCTCGAGAGTTGTGGAGCCACCCCTCAGTGGTGGCAGATTCAAAAAAGAGAAAAAAACAGCCTGGTGAAATTATTTTAGACAGGGCGAGACACCACCACGCCATGAAGAATCTACAAGAGGCGGCGAAAAGAGGAAGGCCGGACATAGTTCATCAATCTCTCTTATTTTTTCAATACAGTTTGCTAAATAAAAAGGGGCTGGGCCGCGTGTATATACACACATATGGAGACTACGTAATAGAGGTCGACCCCACGACGAGAATCCCCAAGAATTATATTAACTTTATAGGTTTGTTTGAACAATTATTTAAAGAGGGAGCAGTGCCGAGAGGCCGTCCTCCGTTGTTAAAAATAAAAAAATTAGACTTGAGGTCTCTACTTAAAGAGCTGGGAGATATTTGGCTTGTGTTACATGAAAGTGGCGAGAGAAAGAGTTTATGGGATTTGGGGAGGGCGTTGATAAACTCGGTGGTTGTAGTCGGCGGCTTTCCCCATGGAGATTTTAAAAACAAATGGCTGTTAGAAAAAGCAGGTGGCATTTATAAAATAGGCGATGAGAGTTTAGACACGGCTCAAGTAGTCTGTAGAGCCGTGGCTGCGGCAGAGGCGGCGGCTGGCCTCACATGAGGTTTCAGATATACGTAAGAGAGAGTTGGAAAGAGGTTTTAGACAAAGTAATTCAAATAGGCGTGCCCTACACATTAGAGATACGGAATATAGACACTAACAGATCTCCTATAACAACTGCCCTGGAGTACTCACACCTAGAGCCAGATGCCCTAGTCTTTCAAAAAGTAGACCTAGACAACGTGGAGTGGTATATACTCTTTGCAGATCAACTAAACGTGAGGAGAGTGGTACTGCCCCCGCCCCCCTCTCTAGAAGACATTGCCAAAATCTACGACACCTCTGTGCAATATGGAATAGAGATTAATTGGATATATGGACGCCCCCCCATGTCGCGGATAGTAGATGTAGAGACGGCCGCCCGAGTCGTTAAACCAACAGCTGCTAGGATAGTGTACGACCCTGTGTACGTTAAGGGGATGAAGGAGCTATATAGCGACATCGTGGCGCTGGGGGGGTTTATAAGAGAGATCTTTCTATCAAATAGAAGAGGACAGCGGGGGCCTAGACTACCGCCTTTCAACCCCCTAGGCGTTATAAATTATGTAGAGGTATTACACGCCCTCTACTTACTCCAGTGGGAAGGCCGTTTGACAATTAGACAGTCACCTGCCTATATCACAGAGCTTGACCTTCAGTTAAGACTAGGCGCAGAGGTGTTAGAGACTGCGAAAGGCGCAGGTGTTTCAAAAAAAGTACAGAAAAGAATTTCAAAAATTCTTGAAGAGTTAATGAGCCAATAGTTTTATACACTTAATCCTTCTATGAGGTACATACTGCTACTTGTAGTTCTAGAGCTAGTTATATTTATAGACGCGGCGAGAGTAGTCGTTGGCTATGAAAATTTTAAAAAGGGGCTGAGAGATTTAAACACGACAGGAGGTATCACATTAGTAAAACACATAGCTGAGGTAAAAGCCGTAGTCCTCAAAGTCCCAGACCACAAAGTGAGTGATTCGTCTAAGAAATTGAACGTGAGGTATGTCAAAGAGGATAAAATAGCGTATGTGACAAGTTTTTCAACTTATTCTGACGTCCAGTGGAATCTTAAGATGATAAATGTGCCAAACGTCTGGGATATATATTTTCCAATTCTTGGAGACGCTGTCTTCGGCTACGGTGTCGTTGTGGCTGTTTTAGATACAGGTATTGACTACAACCATAGAGAGTCTAGAGGAAAAGTTGTGTATTATATAGACACAGTGGGGACGCGGCTATATAGAGGCATATCTTAGAAATTGTGCAGATAGAAATGGCCACGGCACACACGTAGCTGGCATTATAGCGGCGTCGTTAGACAACTACAGAGTGGCGGGCGTAGTGCCGAAAGTTAGACTTATAGCAGTGAAAGTTTTAAGCGACAGCGGATCGGGCTACTATAGCGATATAGCAGAGGGCATTGTCGAAGCTGTAAAAGCCGGCGCACATATAGCCTTCAGACTCTAACGTGTTAAGAGACGCCTCCTACTGGGCTTATACACAAGTTCAAGTAGCCGCAGCTGGAAATTCAGGCGGCGGCGACCCCTCAATAAACAACGTGGCGTATCTAGCTAGGTACAGCTGGGTCATTGCGGTTGGCGCAGTGGATAGCGACTATACAGTGCCTACATGGTCAAGCGATGGGGTAGAAGTAGACGTTGTGGCCCCCGGCGTAAATATATTGTCTACATACCCAGGTGGTAGGTATGTTTATATGTCTGGCACCTCTATGGCGGCGCCTCACGTCTCTGGAGTGGTGGCTATGATACAGGCGAGCTGCAAGCGGCTTGAGACTACTTACGCCCGTCGAATGAAGTCATCACCTCCACTGCCAGAGACATAGGCCCGCTAGGATTTGACGTATTTAGTGGATACGGGCTGGTGGACGCCGCGGCGGCGATTCAATTGGCCTTGACTAAATAAACTATTTATATAGAACACGTTTTTTCTCTATGCCAACTTGGACAGAGTATATATTCTACAAAAAAATAGGGAGATATCCATCTCCCGGAGACGTAGTAGAAGTTGTACCTGACTACGTAGGCTTCCATGACTTGACTGGATACCACGTCCTCGAGGTTTTAGAAAAGATGGGAGATGTAAAAGTCTTTGACAAAGAGAGAGTAGTAGTTGCTTTTGACCACCTCTCGCCTCCGCCTAATCAAAGAGCTGCGGAGATTATGGTATACATAAGGAGACATGTGAGAAAACTTGGCTTAAGTAATTTCTACGACGTCGGCGGCGGCATTCTACACCAAATCATTCTTGAGAAATACGCCTTGCCGGAGCAGATTATTTTCGCTGCAGATTCTCATACAAATACAGCAGGTGCGGTGGGGGCATTTGCACATGGCATGGGCGCCACTGATATAGCCGCTGCCTTAAGGCTTGGGAGGACTTGGGTAGTGGTGCCTACGCCCTTTGCTGTATATATTCAAGGCTATTTTAACAAAGGCGTCATGGGGAAAGACGTGGCTCTACACTTATTGGGAGAATTCGGAGCAGAGGGCTTCAACGGGTACTCCGTAGAGGCTTTTGTAGAGTCTCCCAAGTCTTTCACTATGGACGACAGAGCATCTGTGGCGAATATGTCTACTGAGATGGGGGCCGACGCGTTTATGTTTATACCAGACGAGGTGACTGTTACATATCTCGAGGAGACTCGTGGAGTGGTCTACAAGCCCCCCTCTATAGAGTCTGGAAGCTATGAAGATAGATATACAGTAGAGTTAAACAAATTAGAGCCTTTGGTGGCGGCTCCACATAGCGTAGACAATATAAAGTCCGTCACAGAGGTGGAGGGGGTCGAGGTAGACCAAGTATTCATAGGCTCTTGTACCAATGGAAGACTTAGCGACTTTGAAGCGGCGGCGAGGATTTTAAAGAGGGGGAAGGCTAGGAGTAGATGTATCGCAATCCCAGCCAGCAGGTCAGTTTTTGAAAAAGCACTTGAGTTAGGCTACGTCGAAGTGTTGACAAAGGCCGGCTGTGTCGTGACCTACGGCACATGCGGCCCGTGTCTCGGAGGACACTTCGGCATAGCGGGGCCCGGAGAGGTGGTGTTGACCACAAGTAATAGAAATTTCAAAGGGAGAGTGGGGCACCCAGAGGCAAAGGTCTATTTAGCAAACCCAGCCACAGCAGCCGCCACTGCTCTAGAGGGGAAGATAACAGACCCGAGAAAATACTTAACGTAGTAGATAAGCCAAGACGGCTTTAGCTGTGTGCATTCTATTCTCGGCTTGGTCCCATACGGCAGACTGCGGACCGTCTATTACGTCGTCTGTGACTTCTTCACCTCTGTGGGCGGGTAGGCAGTGTAGAAATACGGCTCTCTTCCCGGCGATTTCCATAAGTTTAGAGTTCACTTGGTAAGGCTTGAGTAGTCTACGCCTCTCCTCAGCCTCTTTTTCAAAACCCATAGAGACCCAGACGTCTGTATACACGCCGTCTACATCCGCCACTTCATTTATGTAGTCTGTGAAGTATATCTCCCCGCCTGTCTTCGCTAAGTCTTCAGATAAGTCTTCTATAATTTTATAGTTCCATAGTTGTTTAGGCCCTATAAGTCTTACATGCCACCCGAGTTTTGCCCCTACCACTGTCAGACTAGTCGCCACGTTGTTAGATACGTCGCCTACAAACGCTACTTTTAGCCCCCGGAGTTTGCCGGCTCTCTCCCAAAGCGTCAAGGCATCAGCCAGCGCCTGTAGGGGGTGGTGTCTATCAGACAAGGCGTTTATAACCGGTATTGAACTATGTCTAGCCATCTCCTCCAATGTCTCGTGTTTATAAACTCGCGCCGCCACAGCAGCTGCGTACCTCGACACAACTCGCATAGTATCCGCCACAGTCTCGCCTCGGCCAAGTTGAAGCTCTTGAGGGGTGGCGTAGACAACTTGCATCCCCAATTGGGCAGCCGCCGAGGTGAGAGATAGACGCGTCCTAGTGCTTGGCTTTTCAAAATATAGGAGGAGCACTCTGCCGTTTAGAACCGGCGTATATATCTCACCGCCCAAGAACCTAGTCTTAAAGTCTCTTGCAATGTAGAGCAGATACTCTACCTCATGTGGCGTATATTCCATAAGCGTGAGTATGTGTTTCATAATCTAAATTTTCAATATATTATTATTTATTGATAGGCAGCTCTTTCAGTACTATATTTGTTAAAGTTGATTCTACTCCCTTTATCTCTCTAATACTCTCAATGACGCGGTTTAACTCTTCAGTACTCTCTGCTATAATTTTCAACACTACGTCATACTCTCCAGTTACCTCTGAGACAGAGACTACGTTTTTCAACACGGCCACTCTCCTAGCCACTGAGGTGGTATAGACGTTGTTACTCACCTTAAGCCAGACATAGGCCTCTATGTGTCTATTCACTCTAGCTCTATACGCCACGTTTGTGATTTTTTCTAATATCTCTAATAAGTCGTCGTCTTTTAACCTATGGACATTGCTCTTTTTAACTTCTTCAACAACTTTGTCTAATACGTCGCTGGGGATAGAAATCCCGAGGCGTTCAAGACGGTGTTGTATAGCCCTCCTCCCACTGTATTTATCCAACGTAAAATCTCTCACACGGCCAACCGTCTCGGGAGGTATGGGCTCGTAAGTCTCTGGGTTAGCCAAGACGCCCGCTTGGTGGACCCCGGCTTTATGTGTAAAGACGTTTTCGCCGACAATTGGGAAATTGGGCATGACTGTAATCCCCGTGGCTGCCTCTACCATAGCTGTGATCTCTGGAAGTTTTTCTAACTTTACCAACTTTACCCCCGTGTGGTAGTAATACGCCGCTACGAAAGCTTGGAGGGGCGTGATGCCAGCTCTCTCGCCCAACCCGTTAACAGTGACGTGTACAACGTCGGCGCCTCCTTCCACAGCAGCTAAGCTATTGGCCACAGCCAATCCAAAGTCGTTATGGGCGTGTACGTCGAGGCCGACGCGGGGGACCGATTCTTTAATCTTTCTAAACACTTCTCTAGCTCTGTCTGGAGTAAATACCCCCACTGTGTCTGCTATACTGACTCTATCGGCCCCCGCCTCGTGGGCGGTCTTCACCACTTGTATTAAATAGTGGAGGTCTGCCCTAGAGGCGTCTTCAGCTGTGAACCTAACAGCGACGCCATGTGACTTGGCGAAAGACACCATATCTGCAATTATCTGTAGCGCCTCTTCTCTAGACCTTCTGTGTTTATACTTTAGATGGATATCGCTGACTCCGTAAAACACTGCGACTCTGTCCGGCTCTAAAGAGGAGGCAATTTCTAAGTCTTGTTTAACAGCTCTACTATGTACCACAATTTCACAATTTATATCTCCGCTCTTTTTCATACTTATAATTTTTTTAATTGCGTTCTTAATGTCGGGAGCCACGTTGGGGTCGCCTACCTCTATCATATGTACCCCGAGGTCTGAGAGAGCCTTGGCGATTCTCACACGCCACTCTTCTGAAAACACTACGCCCGGAGTTTGCTCACCCTCTCTCAAAGTGGAGTCTAATACGCGTACACTTTCCCCACTTGCATAAGCGGCTTTTATGTCAAATTTATAAACTTTTTCCTTAAATTTATAAGTATTAAACGGCGATATTGCGTGCTCTATTGGTGTGAAGAGTTGAATCTACCAGTGCTCGACCCCAGAGTCGTATCTAGTCAATGCGGCGAGTTTATAGAAGTTAGACTAACAGAGCCTGTAGACCCCAGACCCGCCTTTAGACAAGATCTCGAAATTACAAGAGAGGCAGTGGCTAATGAGTTGGGGGAAGAGGCCGCCTCTGTGTTAATTCCACTAGACGAAGTAGTGTTGCTCAACAAAATACCTGGCTACGCAGACCAGGCCGACGAGGTTGTTGTGAGAGGACGGGTAATTGGCCATAGATTCTACGACGTGTTAGAACAAAAGTGGAGATTTAGGCCTTTGTATGAAGGCGTGGCGACGCTAATTGAAAAAGAAATTGGGAACTGGGCTGTGGTAGACATGGAGGAACTTCCAGTCGGCTATGACATACATAGAGATAAAGTCATCAAGGGGGTTCTGCCCAGTGAAAAATTTAGACATGTGGCAATAGCGACGAGGAGTGGAGAGCTGCATGGAGTGGCTAAGTTGTTCAGAGGGGGGAGGCTCCACGTGGTGAAGTCGTGGAGAGCGAAGAGGCCTCTCCCGCCGGGGAGGCCTGCTACTATACGGGATGCAGCGGAGTTAAATAAAAGCTATATAGAAAAAAAGGCAGTAGAGGCGATTGAGTTTATTAAAAAAACCGTGGAGAAGTACAGAAGGCCGGTGGTAGTTTCATACTCGGGAGGTAAAGACAGTTTAGTTGCCCTTGACTTAACTGCAAAGAGCGGTGTAGATTTTGTAATCTATTTCAACGACACCGGCCTAGAGCCGCCCGAGACGTTTAAAAATTTAGAAAAAATTAAAGAGAGATATAGGCGAGAGGTTATCGTAGGATCGGCAGGCGATAGATTTTGGAAAGCTATTGAGAAATTCGGCCCTCCCGCTAGAGACTACAGGTGGTGTTGTAAAACTATAAAACTGGGCCCCACTACAGAGGTTTTAAAGTCGAGATTTCCCAACGGCTACGTCAGCATAGTGGGGCAGAGAGCCGTGGAGTCTTTTCAGAGGGCGAAGCTTCCAAGAGTTTCTCCAAGTAAGTGGGTTGCTGGGTCTATAGTCGCAGCGCCAATACATAACTGGTCTGCCCTGGAGGTGTGGTTATATATATTTCTCTACGACTTGCCCTATAACTCTGCCTACGAGAAAGGCTTCGATAGACTAGGCTGCGTAGTCTGTCCAGCGAATGAGTTAGCAGAGTTGTCGTTAGTTGAGGCTAACTACCCAGAGCTCTACGGCAGAATGGCCTCTGTGTTAAAGAAATATTTCAACGACGGAGAGATTAAACTAGGGCTTTGGAGGTGGCGTGGCAGAATACCAGGTGACTTAGCTAGGTGGGTGGGTAGGGAAAGCGGGGGGGCTCTGCCTGTGAAAATTAAACAAACTGGAGAAGTTTTAACTCTTGAACTAGAAGTAGAGCCCGCGGAGGAGACTTTGAGAGAGATGTTGAAAATGTTAAAAAAGAGGGGAGTAGAGGTAGAGTTGAAAAGAAGTGGGGGGCTTTGGGTCGTTTCGAAAGGCGGGCTAGACGCGGCGGCGTTAGTTGTCAGGTCTGCTATCTGTGGAGACTGCGACTTGTGTATATACTGGTGCCCCACGGGGGCGTTAGAGAGGAGAGGGCCAGGTAGAAATTTTATAGTTGACGAAGGGAGGTGTACAGGTTGTCTACTATGTAGTTCTGCATGTCCAGCAGCTCAGTATTTAGTATATAGAAAAAATACTACTTAGATAAATAATTTAACAAACCTCCGGCTTTTAAAATCTCTAGAGGGAGACCTCTGAGAGGCTTGCCGAAGATCTTCTCGCCAGTGGCTAGATTGATAACATACCCCTCCTCTACGTCTACCTCTACTTCGTCGCCCTCACGTATTTTCTGTCTAATATTTGGCACTTGGAGGACTGGGAGGCCTATATTTATGGCGTTTCTAAAAAATATTCTAGCAAAGCTCTCTGCCACCACAGCCAACACTCCAGCCCCTTTTAGCGCAATGGCGGCTTGTTCTCGAGAGGAGCCCATGCCGAAAGCTCTACCTGCTATTAACACCGCTCCTCTGGCTTTTTTTGGAAAATCTGGATCTATAGGCTCCATGGCGTGTTGTCCCAAGACCGCGGGGTCTGTATATACTAAATACTTTGCTGGTATTATTACATCTGTGTCTATCTTATCTCCATAAACTATGGCGTGTCCACGTATTTTCATAGACTGGGGAGAATTTGGCAAATATATACGTTGTAGTCTATATATAGAGAAAAGTTTTTATATAGCGAAGTTTTTGACTCTATGGTTTCGGGGCTCGGGTAATTAAAATTTTTGACACTACACTAAGAGACGGCGAACAAATGCCCGGCGTCGCATTATCTCTCCGAGAGAAGTTAGAAATCGCCTTGGCTCTCGACGAGGCTGGAGTGGATATGATCGAGGCTGGATTCGCCGCGGTGTCTAGAGAAGAGGCCGAGGCTATTAAGACAATATCTAAAGAAGTGTCTAATGCAAAAGTGGTGAGTCTGGCAAGGATGACTAAGTCTGACGTAGACGCTGCAGTGGCCTCTGATGTGGACATGGTCCACGTGTTTATAGCTACTTCCGACATCCACCTTAGGTATAAACTTGGGATATCTAGAGAAGAGGCAATTAGGAGGATTGAAGAAGTGGTGTCTTACGCCAAGTCGTACGGAGTCGAGGTTTTGTTTAGCGCAGAAGATGCCACTAGAAGCGACCTTGAGTTTTTAGTAGAGGCATATAGAACAGCCATAGGGGCTGGAGCCGACGAGATTAACGTCCCAGACACAGTGGGAGTGATGACGCCGAGTCGTATGGCATATTTAATAAAATACCTAAAGTCTAAACTGCCCCCAGTCCCAATCCACGTACACTGCCACGACGACTTCGGCATGGCTGTGGCGAATACAATTACTGCTATTGAAAACGGCGCCGACGTGGCGCAAGTTGTTGTTAATAACTTCGGCGAGAGGGCCGGCAACGCCGCCTTAGAAGAAGTAGTGGCAGCTGTCCACTTCCTCCTGGGGCATAGAGTAAACGTCAAGTTAGAAAAGTTGTATTCACTTTCGCAATTAGTTTCTAAGATATTTGGTATCTCCCTCCCTCCGAATAAGGCTGTGGTAGGCGAAAACGCCTTTAGCCACGAGGCGGGTATACATGTACATGGAGTTTTAAATAACCCATTTACTTACGAACCCATGCAGCCAGAGGCTGTGGGCAACGTCAGGAGGATAGTATTGGGTAAACACTCCGGTAGGCACTCTGTAGAGTGGGCTTTGAAAAAAATTGGCGTGGAGCCAGAGGCGGAGTTAGTAAACTACGTACTAACTACAATAAAAGAGTTAGCCGCTAAAAAAATAAGAATTGACGAAGCCGTTTTAAAAGAGTTAGTTAATACATACCGCCGTGGGTGAATATGGCGAAGAAAGTATTAGTCATACCGGGCGATGGGATCGGGCCTGAGGTAGTAAACGCGGCGATGTATGTAATCGCCGCGGCGTCGTCAAAATATAAAATAGATCTGGAGATAAAGACCGCAGAGGCTGGAGACGTGGCTTTGAGAAAATACGGCACTCCTATGCCACCAGATACTTTAAAACTCGCCGACGCCGCCGACATAATTTTTAAAGGGCCAATCGGCGAGTCTGCATACGACGTGACTTCGTTGTTTAGAATGAGATACGTCCTATATGCAAATATCAGACCTGTTAAGAACCTACCGGGGGTGCCGGCGGTGAGAGAGATAGACTGTGTATTTGTAAGAGAGAATGTAGAAGACGTCTACGTGGGGGCTGAGTATAAAGTGGGAGACGTCGCTATAGCTTTAAAAGTTATCACCGGGGCGGGCACTAGGAGAGTGGCTAGAGTCGCTAAGAGATATGCTGAAATGAGGCGTCGGAAAGTGACAATAGTTCACAAAGCTAATGTGTTGAGAGTAACAGACGGCTTCTTTAGAGACGTGGCGTTAGAGGAGTTAAAAGATGTTGAAGTAGACCAAATGTACGTCGACGCAGCCGCTATGGAGCTTGTCAGAAACCCGACGAGATTTGACGTAGTCCTCACTATGAATCAATACGGCGATATTTTAACAGACCTCGCTGCTCAAGTCGCCGGTGGAATTGGCACAGCTCCAAGTGGAAATATTGGAGATGGAAAAGCTATGTTTGAGCCTGTCCACGGCGCTGCGTTCGACATAGCCGGGAGGGGAATAGCTAACCCAATTGCGACGATATTATCCGCGGCGATGATGTTTGAATGGCTCGGTAGAAAAGACGTGGCTGAAGTCATTAGGTCGGCAGTTGAGAAAAGTATTGAAAATGGCGTAAAGACCCCGGATATAGGAGGGAAGTCTACTACTGAAGAAGTAGGCAGATATATAGCCTCCTATATTGGCAATATTTAATTTTTCAACTAATTAGAAGTATTCACGGTATATTTTTCAAAACATGTACGTGATACGTAGAAAAAACATAATTGAAATAGAGTATATGTAATATATTCTATCTAATGGCATATATTTATACACACTTAATCGTTGAGGTATGACCAACGAAGGGAAGTTCTTAGAAAACGTCCTAGAGAATTTAAAACGTGGAGTTGAGCTAGGCGGATTTCCAAACGACTTTTATAAAATTATGGCGCGCCCCAAGAGAATTCTACAAGTGTCTATACCTGTTAAAATGGACAATGGCTCATATGAAGTGTTCGAGGGTTATCGTGTTCAGCATAGTGATGTTTTAGGGCCTTTTAAAGGTGGTATTCGTTTTCATCCTGAGGTTACTCTTAGTGATGACGTGGCTTTGGCTACGTT
>JAWBJM010000030.1:0-20361 GCA_038832545.1 Pyrobaculum sp. | reverse complement strand
TACGTTCTCATAAAGAGTGTTGAGGAAGGCGCCGCCGCCGGGATTTGAACCCGGGTCACGGGCTCGAGTAGCCTCGGCGCCTGCCGAAAAGGCCCACATCCATAGCCGGGCCGTCCCTTTGACCTGGCTAGACTACCGGTTGGGGTGGTCTTCCCACGGCCCGCCGGCTTTCGCCGGGGCGTATTTAGTTTTGTAATATGTATATAAGTTTTTCGCCTATTCAATACATTGAAACTCAATTGTCTCTTTTAACGTCCGGAAGACTAAACACCTCTCCTCCTCGCCGCTGCACTTTGCCCTACATTTAATTCTGTAGTTCTCGACTTCACACTCCATTCTGAACTCCTCGCCGGTTTTGTCTATATATCTAATCCCCACTCCGTATGCCAGAGCCGCGAGTAGTAAGTCCACGGGTTTGACGTTAGATATGTCTATTTCTCTATCTCCTATGTATATTCTATCGCCTGTATTGACAATATTCAACTTATAGCTCCTCTTGTGCATACTATCGCGCAGGCACCACAGTTTGTACAATCTTGTGTAATCTCTGGATATCCCTTGACGTTTATAACAACTGCTGGACATTTAGTCTTTAGACAATCTCCACATCGATCACAGAGAGATAGATCTATTCGATACTTCTCCACGCCTCTTTTTTTAAACATCCCACACGGGTCGTTTAGTTCTTCTATAACTACCACGTGGCCCCCCAGTTGAACTACTTTGTCTAATACTCTATCTCTCTTTTCAGATATTACAAACACAGGCCCCGCGTCGTATTTACCTCTTAAAATCCCCAGCGCCAAGGCGCTGGCCTTAAGCGGGGGTAGGTGGACGTCTACAACTTCAGCGACCTCTTCTGGGTAGTGCCACGTGGGGATTACAGTATAATCCGGCCCTCTCTCGACCGTGGGGATAAGCCTCCTGTCCGAGACTACGATAGGCACGCCGTCTATAGATTTGAGTTTTGTATATAGACACGCTAAGATTGGCAAAAGGGGGTGGCCTATGCGTATCTCCTCGCCGCCTCTTGCCCATCTCCAAGCCTTGGCGTAGTGTTTATTAAACGTCGAAACTCGTCTACTCCACGGGATTGGCTCTGGCCCATCGTAGCCGACGGGGGTGGAGTAAATCTCGGAGTAGTTTATAGCCTCTTCTAAATCTTTAAAACACGGAATGTCTCGTAGACACGGCGAGATTAACAAAGCCCCCCAAACAGCGCCCTTTGAGGCCTCTAAAACTTCTCTACTGGGTGCTGCCTTCACTAAGACTTGTCTAAACGTTATAGATAGGCCTAGCCCGACGGCAAATTTCTCCTCGTCAGTGAGATCTACGTCGTCTACTATGTACTCCACCACGTATGACTGTAGTTTATTTTATTTTAAGTTTCACTAATAATTTCTTTAAGTTTTCTTTTTCTATGGGGAAGTAGTCAATACGTCTAGGTCCGTTTAATTTAACCCACAGACACCTCTCAGAGAGGTAAATATCGCCAGTTTTTAAATTAAGCACTAGTGGGTATATCTTACATGAAAGTGGCTTCTTTTCGTGAATTGTACACTTATTTTTATAAAAGGGGCACCACCCCCTTATTATCCACCTAAAGAGCTTCACGCCTCTGTGCGTACCCACGTATTCAAAATATAGATCAAAACCTCTTTCCGCGGCCTCACGTCGTAAAATCTCTACCTCCTCTTCTAAAACAATTGGCATTTCTTCGATGTTTTCAAATCTACAACAATCCGAGGGACACCCCACTGGGCAATTAAACACAAGTGTGGAGAGTTAGAGTTTTAAAAATTTAAAAATATTCTCTAAGTATGTCAATTTACATTTCTATAGTTGTCTCTTTAAATATATAAATTAAAATAAATATATCACGTTGTTTAACTATGTAATATATAGTCCCTATGTTTTTTAAATTTTTAATTCTGTATTTGTATTTTTTAAAATAATATTTAAAAAATTATCATTGTGTAACTCACATGAAGAAGAGAAGAGAAAGTAATAGTGCCTATGAGTTAAGATTTTTAAAAACACCTCTTTTTCTCGCCTATGGTAAAGGTCTTGGACATAGGTAGAGTTGTGGTTAAAGTCTTGGGGAGAGAGGCGGGGAGGAAGGCAGTGATAGTTGACATAATAGACGAAAACTATGTAGTTATAACTGGCCCTAAGTCGTTGACTGGCGTCAGAAGGAGGAAGGTGAATATTAACCACATCGAGCCTACAGATAAAAAAATTGACATAAAGAGGGGGGCATCTGACGAAGAGGTCTTGAGAGCAATTGAGGCGTCTGGTCTAGTTGATTATCTACGGGAGAAGGTAAAACCTGACTTCTTTGGAATAACTAAGGCCGAGGTTAGGTGAAGTGTATCAATAGAGAAGTTTTTACAAAGATACAAGATAGTACAAACCCCGAGTGGGGTAAGCCGCCTTTAGAGAGGCCTGGCGATGAGTATATAAGATATTCCTTTGCGATAGTGGACAAGCCAAGGGGGCCTAGTAGTCATGAAGTAGCTGCTTGGGTGAAAAAAATCCTCGGCGTAGATAAAGCGGGCCACGCTGGTACGTTAGACCCAAAAGTGTCCGGCGTGTTGCCTATTGCAATTGCAGAGGGGACAAAGGCGTTGATGGCGTTGTCTAGATCAGATAAAATTTATGTAGCTGTGGCTAAATTCCACGGCGACGTAGATATAGAAAAGCTCAAATCTGTACTTAATGAATTCCAAGGCGTAATTTATCAAAAGCCACCTCTTCGATCCGCTGTTAAGAGACAGTTAAGAACACGACGAGTTTATTCACTCGAACTTTTAGAGATAGAGGGCAGGTACGCAGTGTTGAAAATGTACGTAGAGGCGGGGACTTATGCGAGGAAGATTATACATGACATTGGCGAAGTTTTAGGAGTCGGCGCGAATATGAGAGAGCTTCGGAGAGTGGCTGTGTCTTGCTATACTGAAGAGGAGGCTGTGACTCTACAAGACATCGCAGACGCTTATTTAATATGGAGGCGGTATGGAGACGATACGTATTTGAAAAAAGTGCTACTACCCATAGAGGAGATAGTTAGGCACATCCCAAAGATTTGGGTTAGAGACAGCGCAGTAGACGCGTTGTGCAACGGCGCACCTCTAGCAGCGCCTGGGGTGGTAAAATTTGAAACGCCTTTCACAAAGGGGGAGATAGTGGCGTTGTTTACTCTAAAAAATGAATTAATCGGCATAGGGAGAGCTTTAGTAGATAGTGGAGAAGTTATTAAAATGGAGAAAGGCCTCGTGGCGAGAATAGACAGAGTTATTATGAAAAAAAATACTTACCCGCCGATGTGGAAGCGGTCAGCAAGGCGGTAAATATTTAAAAATTTACACATGGTTGTAATCGTGGGGCAACGTACCCCAATTCGTCGGATTGTAATAGACGCTGCAATTCCCACAAAGGGCGTGACTATCGTCGACGTAGCGAGAGAGTTGTATAAAGTAGAGGGCGTTAAAGCTGTGAGAGTGACAGTAGATGACGTAGATGTAGACGTCTTAGGGCTAGTGGTTGTTGTAGAAGGCGTCGATGTAGACTACGGCGAGATAGAAGAGACGTTAGAAAAAGTGGGCGGGGTAGTACATTCGATAGATGAAGTCGTAGTTGGGGAATACATACCTGAGGAGGGTAGTACGACGTGAGATATCTCATACTAGGTGGTCTAGACGGTATAATAACTGCTGGAACTCTCTCGGCGTATGTGATATTTAGAGGAGGGGCCTTAACTATTGATTTAATAATGTCTTTAACTCTCGTCGTGGCCACTATCAACGCATTGACTGTATTCGTAGCCGAGTTTTCACACCAGATGCGTGAAGTTAGGGAGCTTTCTTATAAAGTGGCGTTGAGAGAAGAGCGGATGAGCTGGACGTTATTACACACTAGGGCGTTACGCGACACGTTGAAGTCCGTAGTTTCTAACTTCTTCGCCTCTATGCTGGGCGCATTGGCCGTCTTAATACCTGCCTACATCGCGCCGTATGCATTTGTAATATCTGTTGCTGCGGCTGTGGTCCTGGCCAGTTTTGTAATGTCAGATAAAAGCTGGCGGGGGTTTATAGAACTAGTGGCCACTATATCTGGGGCGGTGTTTATCGGACTGTTGATAGGGTTGACGTTTCCAGTTATTACTTAAATATAATTCAACGTTGTGTCATGGCCACGTTACCAATTGAATATCTACGAACTACTAGACTCTTTAGAGAGAGGGTAAAAGATGTGGAAATAATCTCTTTTGAAGTGCCGACACATAAATACTTCTCTCGAAACGAAATCCCCTACCTCGCCACGGCGCTAGACATAGATTTGAGAAAAATTGAAAATATGATCTCCGACATGAAATATGGAAGAGTGGTAGTGGAGAAACTATGGGCCTATAGACTAGACTCCGACATGTTGAGAGAAGGTAAAAAAGTCCTTCTGCCCGATCTAGCAAGCAACCCAGTAGATGGAGAGATTGAAGAACTAGAGGACGCCAAGGTTTTGAAAATACACGTGGGGCCTTTGAGAGAGTATATACGTATTTTCCTAAAGCCATATCAAGGCTATAAAGAGGTAATTATATACAGAAAGCCGCCACATCCAGCAATTGTGAGATATATAGCTTTTCTATGAAAGTCGCTGTTGTGGGCATAGGCGGCTGGGGGAAGAACCATCTAAGAGTAGTGGCGCAGCTAAGGGGGGAGGGCCTCGTGGAGACTATCTACGCAGTGGACATAGACGAAGAGAGGCTGAAGTGGGCTGAGAAAGTGTATAGAGCAAATCCGATACGTGGCGTAGAGAAGGCGGGCAACTTAGACGTAGACGCTGCCATAGTGGCTACTCCCACTACGCTCCATGCGGCACACAGCGCGGTGTTTCTCGCCAGAGGCATACCCACGCTCGTGGAGAAGCCCTTTGCCGCCTCTCTCCAAGAGGCGTATAAAATCTTTGACCTCGCCGGCAAGACTCTTGTCTCCACCGGCTACCTCTTGAGATTTCACCAAGGCGTTAGATATGTAAAAAATAGCCTAGGCACATTTGGGAAGTTTATATCTGCCTATGGAAAGAGGACGTCGAGATGGCCAATTAGGCCTGGGGACGTGGGGGTGGTGAGAGACTTGGCTATACACGACATAGACTTATTGACATATATTACAAATAAAAGAGCTGTATCAATATACGCACTGGGGGGTGCGGCCCGGGGGGTGTACGAAGACTATGTACAAATATTCGCCAATTATGGAGACGCCGCTGCTATATTCGAGGCCAATTGGCTGACGCCGTATCGATTTAGAAAATTAGAATTGACAGGTGACAGAGGCATATACGTAATTGACTTTTCTATAGATGAGGTGTATTTCTACGGCGAAGAGGGCGTCTTTAAGCCTAGGCTAGAGACGACAGAGCCTCTACTAGTACAAGATAGAGAGTTTTTAAAAGCCGCCAGGGGAGAGGGCGGCGAGGTAGTGGCTAGAGAAGACATCATATACACATTAAAGTTCTGCGAGGCGACGCTTGTCTCTCTAAAATCTCGTAGAGTAGTTTCTTTAGAAGAAGTATAAGTACACTTCTTTAATTTTGTACATCGTAGTTATTAAGTGACGAAGTAGGGTTTTTATGAAGTCGGGAGAAGAGCTATCTATATACGAAATTGAAAAATTAGACGCAGGCTCAGATTTTAAACTGGCGTTGTCTAGGTCTTTGAACTACGGAAATGTCTATCTAGTAGGGCCGCCTGGGAGTGGAAAAACTACACTACTTAGAAAACTAGGAATTTCTCTGTCAAGAGCCGGGAGGGCGGGGCTCTATATAAAACTTGAGTGGGTGAAATACGGATGGGGTTTGGAGGACTACGTGGAGAAATACGGCGATAAGAATATGGAATTTATAGAGGCCCCGGCTAGTTTAGACACACGTCTTGTGTTACTAGACGACGGAGAGCTTCTGTGGAGCTACCCCTCTGCCTATAGAAAACTTATAGAAGATATAAAAGGGAGACAAATTCTAGCGGCGTTTAGAGAGATAGACGTAGACACAACTGCCGTAGTCCTAGGCGATGGGCTCTTCATATATCTCCAACAAGTATTTACAAAGAACAGCCACTTAAAAACCCCCCTGGGCTTTAACTTCGTTGGGAAGACTGTAGAAGTTGTTGTAATATAGATAGGCGAGGAAGTTGTTTAAACTGTGTAGTAGTATAGACGCGCCCAGTCCAGCTCTTTTGTATACATAGGTCAGCGCCAGGCCGTATAGTAGATATATAGGTATAAACGCAGGCAGTCCGTGGATAATAGCAAACGCCATGGAGTTCCCCACATACCCCACTAAGACTCCGCCTCTTTTCTCTAACTCGTTGTATAAAATCGCGCGGAAGATAGCCTCTTCAACCACAGGCGCGAGCACCACAGCGCCGAGGAAGAAATACGCCCTCCACTCGGGACATTTAGACATAGTAGCTATAAAAGTCTCTACCAAGTCGCTGTATTCAAAAAACTGGCTGGTGAAAAACCCCAGAGCCACCACCGGGGCGAAAACCGCCAGGGAGTGGGGGAGGTATTTAACTCTTAGGCGGATAGGCCTTGCGAAATAGACCACTGGCGTAAGAGCGACGTAGCCAAAGACGAAAGCCGCGGCGACTCCACACTGTGGAAACGCCAAGGCCGCTAGGCCAGCCGCGATAAACATGACAGGTATAGATAAGGCGAGGACGACTAGACGCATTGTTAAAAATTGTCACTAATTTATTAATGTGGATGTATTAGTCGCGGCCTCTACGGCGGGGAAAAAGAAGTTTTTTATAGATATTACACATTGGGAACGTGTAGAGAGGAGATATAGGCCGTTTTTAATAAACTCAGGCTGGCCCCCCGGCCTTTCAGAAAGCCTCTTAGATATTAAAAACTACGTAGACGAAGTCGTTGAGATATACGACGAAGCTGTAAGAGAGACAAATGCCGTGAGGAAAGAGGCGGAGAAGACTATTGCCAAGATCTTGCCGCTGAGGTTAATACTGCCCATTAAATTTTCAGTTGACTACACGTCGCTTGAGGCTGTGAAGAGCTTCTGGGAGGTGAGGACCCATTTAGAAAACGTAGTAGGGGGGAGGATAGTCAACTGGGGGAGAGTATACGCCGGGAGAGTCACAGTAGAGGTGAAAAATAATGCCGTCTACATCGGGGGCGTCCCCTCTATCGGCCACACATATTTAAAACTTATCGGCGTCCTCAACTTTTGAACCTCTAGCTTTTAATAACTCAACTAGTTTACCCACTGCGGCGTCCACGAGCCTCTCCGCCTCTTCTCTATGGGGAGAGCTTGCGTAGATGTGTATATGTAACAAAGGCGCCTCGACTTCAAACCCCTTGGGGTGGGACTTTATATAGACTCTGGGGCTTATCTTCATGACTTCACGTATAATAGGCGCTGCGTCTGCCTCCGGCACGCCTCTCACCACAACAACTCTCTCTACGAAATACATAGGCGGCCCTAGAGATTTTAACAAAGGCTCTACATAGTTTTCAAAAATAGCCTCCATTTCTTTAGGCACGCCTGGCAGCAACACAACTACTTTCTCACCTAGTCTATACAAAACCCCCGGGGCGGTCCCCACTGGGTTGTATAGAGGAGTGGCGCCGGGGGGCATCATCGCCATCTTAACTCTCTCAGGCGTCAACTGATACCCCCTCGCCTCGTACTTCTCTTTAACTATTCTCAAAGCCTCTTCGTTTACCACAGGCTCTACACCCAACGCTTTACAAAATGCCAAGTTTGTAATATCGTCTGGAGTAGGCCCCAGGCCGCCTGTGGAGATCACTACGTCTGACTTCGCCATAGCCTCTCTAAAATTCTCCACAATGTCTTCCTCAACGTCGGGGATTGTTACAATTCTCTTCACCACATAGCCCATGTGTGTAAGCCTAGCCGCCAGCCAAGCCGCGTTTGTATTTACAACCCTCCCTATTAACAACTCATTGCCTATAGACAAAATCCAAGCGGTTTTATACACTGAACTAGAACTCATCTATTTTTAACTTCTTCTCTAATTACTAAGAAGAGGCCAGTTAAAGTAGCAACAACTCCCACAGCTTCGAGAGGGACGTGTATATTAAACACATCGACAAAACCAGTTGGCACTTCTCCAAGTATTAAAAAAGCCAAGGCGGCGGCGCCTACAGGCTCGCCTAATGTGCTAGCGGCTATTGTGACAGCTCTGTAGCGGCCGAGGAGATAGTTAAAAATCGTATGGCCTAGCATCATGGGCACAGAGGCGATTAGTAGAAACATAAAAAAGACGTAGAGGTCGTAGTGTATTAAATTACTCCCCAGCGCCGCACCGACTGTTAGCGAAATTGTAGAGGCCACGCCGTAGGACACTGAGACATAGCCAAGAGTCCCCACAGACGATCTAACTAACTTGCCCATGGCTAAATACCCGGCGAATGACGCAGCCCCCAGTAGTGCTAACACATCGCCTACCAGCCCCCCGGGGGACAAAGTAATTAACACACTTCCCACAGTGGCCACCACTACGCCCACCGCCGCCGCACGGCCAACTCTCTCATTGAGAAGTTTTGCAATTAACAACATTAAAACTGGGTGTATATTTACAAGAGTCGTGCTGGCGGCCACCGTTGTCAAGAATAGAGAAGGTATCCAAGTTAAGAAATGTGTCGCCAAAAAGAGTCCAGACAGCGCCGAGTAGAACAACGCCTTGCCCCGGGGCATCTCTACGCCTTTGTATACGCCGACGAGTAAGACAATAACAGTGGCAAAAGCCAGTCTCCAAAAAGTTATGGCCACTGGATCTGCAGGAGTCAATCTAATTAAAATCGACGCGCTGGATATGGCAAATATCGCTATGGGCAAAAGCCATAGCATTAACCAACTAGAATTTATTTATAGAAAACGATATCTCTATGGAATTCCCAGATATTGAACTCACAGCCCACACAGGCGAGAAAATCTCGCCTTCGAAAACGCCTAGGGCAATTGTGTACTTCTTCCCAAGGGCTTTTACACAAGGTTGTACAAAAGAAACGATTAGGTTTAATGAACTATACGACGAGTTTTTAAAAAAGGGTTATGAAGTCTACGGAGTCTCTACCGACGGCGTAGAGACTTTGAGAAAATTTGCAGAGAGGTATAGAGTACGTTTTAAACTTCTAAGCGACGAGGGGGGGCGACTGGCCTCGACGCTGGGTATACTTAAACCCAGCGGCTCCGCCGAGCGAGTTACGTATATACTCAACGGGGGTAAGGTGGCTCACGTATTGAGAGGTTTAAAGTCTGCAGATGAACATGCCGACAAAGCGCTTTCTTTAATATGAAAATCTATGAAGTAAAGGGGCCCTGCCCCGACCTCAGTATCGTATTGGCAAAAGCCATAGCTGAATTAAAAGAGGGAGAGGAGGCGAAGATTAAAAGTAGTTGGAAATACGTAGTGAGAGACATAGAAAGTGTCAGTAGACAGGCGGGGTTGGAAATAGTCTCTATAAATAACTTAGGCGACTACGTAGAGGTGGTGGTTAGAAAGTCAACACCACCTCGGCCTCTTTAGCAAGTTTTAAAAAAGTAAGCGAACCGGCGATTTCTACCCCCTCTAAAGGCTCGACCCCCAGTATCTTCGTCACAGGCTCGTCAACGTAGACTCTCACCCCCATCTCGAGGCAACTTCTCGCCAATTCTTCCAACTTCTTAGCCCCCATCTTTTTCAACTTCCACTTAATAAACAACGATGTGAAAAACGGAAGTCCTATAAGCCTCGTCTTTGGCCTTTTGCTAAATACATACGCGCCTAGCCCCGTGGCGAAGAGATAGACATCGTCTCCTAGGGCCTTGGCCGATATAGCTACGACAAGTGCGTGGTACGCACGCGATATGTCGTTGTCGCTTAACATAATAACGACTTTAGGCATATAAACTACACAACTACATTATTTATAGATGACGAGCCAATGCAGGCGGCGACTACGTGACCGGTGACCTGCCGGCTGATTTATACGAGGGGCACCTCGCCCCCACTGGACAGACATCACAACGAGGTCCTCTGGCTCTACATACATCTCTACCGAATTGTATAAGTTTTAAGTGGACTTCTAAATACTTATGGGGAGGCACTACTTTTCTAAACCAATTACTCACCTCGTCGTATCTCTCCCCGACGCCCCACCGCCTCGCTATTCTAGCTATGTGTGTATCCACAGGGAAGGCGGGGTGGCCTAGGTATAGAAGCACCACGTCTGCAGTCTTTTTCCCAACACCTGGCAAACTTGTTAAGAACCTCCTCGCCTCTTCGTAGTCCATCTCCGCCAGCCTCTGTGGATTCACCACGCCATCTCTAAACGCCTCTGCTAAAGCCTTTAGAACTCTCGCTCTGTTTTTATACATGCCGGCGGGTTTAATCAACTCCTCTAGCTCTTCTAGAGATAGCTCTAAGACGCCCTCTGGAGATATGGACCCCAGCCTTTCTCTAAGTCTTCTATATGCTCTAATTGCATTTCTGTCGGACGTATTTTGACTCAACACCACGGCCACCACTAGCTCAAACAAGCCCCCCTCTCGCCAAGCGATGGGGGCTATAAATTCTTCAAGTCTCAACTCGACGCTTTTCTCCACCGCCTCTACAAACTCAAACACAAGTAGTTAAGTCTAGGTCTTATATATTTTCAAATTGACAACTTTGTGGATGATTTAAAATTCTCAGTGCGTAAATCTGAGTTTGAAAAATTTGCAGAGAGGTTGGGCATCTCTCCCGCTGAGTTATTAGATTCGCTAAAGGCCGAGGTGATAAAAGTGGGACCTGGCTTTCGCTACGTCATAGACATGGAGAATTTTTTCTACTTTGTCCTCGAGAAGTTATACACGCCGCAGAGAAAGACAAGAAGCGAGGTCTCGATAGACGAGTTTGAAGAGGCGTTGAACAAAGCAATCGCCGCACTGGCCGGGGCCAGCGGCTATTCAAAACTATCAGAGGTGAGAAACTACGTAATGAGAGAATTAGGAATTGGCGAAGAGGATTTTGAAGAATTACTCACTTTTCTCCTCCAGTCGAAAAGAGGGAGCTACGTCTTACTAGAAGGCGGCGATGTGAAGATACAGATAGGGGGCAAGAAGTACGGATTTATAAAAAAAGTAGAGAGGAAAAACATGGTGGATATTGTGTACTATTAGTGATATACACTACGCAGTTTATTATTTAGATATTTCTAACTACGTGTCTACCAACTGCGCACTTCCAAAATGGCCTGTGGCCGGGGAGGGAGGTAAATTAGGAGGGAAGTCGTGGAAGTCTGCAGTAGAGACTCTACTAAAGCTAACCTCTACTTTCCCAATGGCTATACTACTCGGCAGAGCTGGCATGGGGAAATCTCAAGTAGCATTTGAAGTATGTAAAAGAGTAGATTGTATCTATATTGACATGACTGAATTAAATGAAAAAAATCTCGCAAATATAGCGGCCGTTGTCGCTTGGAGACTTCTCAGTCGAAGACTCCCCGAGGCCAAGAATAAGCTCATTGAGGCCTATAGAAAATTTGGGTACGAAGGCGTTCTCTCTCTAGCGAAAAGCGACCCGACGTGGACTTTGAGAACGGCTCTAGAGCTCTCGCCTGGGCGCCGCGTAGTTTTACTAGATGAATTGCTGCCATCGGCAGAGGATCCAAAGTTTTTCGAACTGGCCTATATACTCCACAGAATTAGAAATATGCACCTTCCAAACGTGTCGTTTTTAGTCACTATGCTGCCCGAGGTGTATGAAAAAATTGTGGAGAAGATACCCCCCCTGGGAAATTTCTTTATACACATCACTGTCCAACTGCCAGACGTCATACCTGAAGAAGAGCTAGACGAAATAGTGGCGCTCTACTGCCCAGAGAGAGTAGAACTTGCGCGGAAGATATATAGAGAGAGGCCGGACCTCACAGTAAGAGAGCTTTTGATAGAGCTCAACCACATGCCAGCCAGAAAATACGTCGAGTTGACGCCTATAGACTAAATTTATAAAGATAATTTCTCCAAGCTCTGTGATAAATTCGGCAGTTGTAAAACAAATACTTGAGCATTATAGAGTTATATGGGCTCTGAGCCACGCCCAAGGCCTTCTTGGCTGGGACTCCGAGACGTATATGCCAGAAGAGGGGATAAGGGGGCGGGCGGTGGCCAAGGCTGAACTTGCTCAATTAATTCAAAAATTTATGCTAGACGAAAAATTTGTAAAACTCATCGAGAGGGCAGAAGAGGAGAAAGATCTCAACGACGTAGAGAGAGGCATTGTAAGAATGTTAAAGAGAGATCTAAAGTTTTACCAAAAAGTGCCCCCAGAGGTAGTGAGGGAATTTGCCAAAGTCACATCCGAGGCCTTTGTGGCTTGGAAAAACGCAAAAGAGAAGGCGAAGTTCGAACTCTTTGCCCAATACCTCGAAAAAATTGTAGAGTTGGCACGTGTAATCGCCGAGAAGTTAGAGTATAGAGACCACCCATACGATGCTTTACTAGACCTCTATGAAGAAGGCCTTGTTTCAAAAGACGTAGATGCGATATTCTCTACGCTAGAGCCTAGCTTAAAGAGTTTGTTAAATAGACTAGAGGAGGCCGGATGGCCAAAGCGACATAAACTAGAGGAGGTGCCCTACGAGAGAGAGAAGGTAGAGGCAGCCATTAGAGAGGTTTTAGAACTAATTGGCTACCCAAAGGGCCGTTTTAGAATCGACGTCTCGCCCCACCCATTTACTATTGGAATAGCGGCGCCATACGACGTTAGGATAACTGTTAGGTATAGAGGAGTAGATTTCAGAGAGCCGCTATTCTCAGCTCTACACGAATACGGCCACGCCCTCTATGAGTTAAATATCGAGGAGGCCCTCGCCTTCACTCCAGTGGGCAGTGGAGTATCGCTCGGGATACACGAAAGCCAGTCTAGATTTATGGAAAACGTAGTGGGGAGGAGTAGAGAATTTATTGTAAAGATCTCCCCCATTTTGAGGCGCCATCTATCTTTCTTAAAAGACTACACAGACGACGACTTGTTCTACTACTTCAACTTAGTCAGGCCGAGCCTCATTAGAACAGAGGCAGATGAAGTGACTTATAACTTACACATACTCTTGAGGTATAGACTAGAGCGGCTTATGATAGCGGGGGAGGTGAAGATTTCACAACTCCCAGAGCTGTGGAATCAAGAGATGGAGAGACTACTGGGCATTAGGCCTAGAAACGACGCAGAGGGAGTACTCCAAGACATCCACTGGTCTCACGGCTCTATAGGCTACTTCCCCACCTACACCCTCGGCAATGTAGTAGCTGCTATGATGTACTACAAACATGGAAATATACGTAAATTAGTGGCAGAGGGCGACTTCGCCTCTATAAAAGAGTACCTCAGAGAGAAAATACACAAATGGGGCGGCGTCTACTCGCCTAAGGAGTTATTGATTAAAAACTTCGGCGAGGGGTACGAGGCTGCGTACTTAGTTAAATACCTAGACGAGAAGTATCGTTAACATATTTGGCAGAGTCTAGACAGAGCTCTACATAAATCGCCCTCTTTTCCATAGCCCATTTCTTTATCCATAAATACCCCCCACGCCAGTTCAAAATTATCCACTTGTACATATCTAAGGAGCTCGGCTACCGAGGGAGTCTTCTCTTTTATAAAGCCGCCCAGCCTCGCCATCTGTACCACGTAGTTATTAAACCCCACTCTAGCTCTATAGAGTAGGTACAAAGCGGCGTCGCATTTATCCTCTAGCTTTACCACCCTCCCGTCGAAGTGGAGAGGTCGCCTTAATATATGTGTAAGGGCGGCGGAGGCATGCGCCGCCAAGACGCTCACTATTTTAAACGTCCTACCGCCGTAAGGTAGTTGAGAAAAAAAGACTAGATTCACCTCGTCGCTGACTACGTGTACAAATTCGGCGCCGTATTGACGGGCCAGGGCCTTGGCCACGTCGACAAGGGCGCCGTGTACCTCAACGCTCCTGGGGCTTGGGAAGTCGGCTAGCCTCTTGCCGAAGCCCACGCCGTCTAGCCTCACTGCGAAGGGGACACGGGCTGGTTCACACACAGCCTCTCTCTCTCGGTACCTCATGTCTAAGACGCGTGGATTAGTAGATAGTAACTTACCCAACGACTCCATCTTCAAATATTTATTTTATAAAAAATTAGAGTGAGGTTTAAGTTTAGACACGTAGTGCTGGGGGGCACCTTCGATACGCTACACTCAGGACACGTAAAGCTATTAGCCACTGCGACCCTAGTGGGGGAGAGAATTCTCATAGGCGTCACAAGCGACTCATTTGCCTCTACTTATAAACAATATAAAGTAAAGCCTCTATCTACTAGATTGACAAATTTAAAGAGTTTGATGAACCTCATAGCTCCCGACAAAGAGATAAGCTACATAGAGATCAACGACCCCTTCGGCCCCGCGGTCTCCGACCCCCGTCTAGAGGCCATTGTCGCCAGCATAGAGACGGCGCCGAGGGCTCTTCAGATAAACGAAGAGAGAGTAAAAAGGGGGCTGAGGCCCATGGAGGTGGTGGTGATTACAACTGTAAGAGATGGATACGGCCACGTCTTGTCGTCTACATACATACGGAGAGTGTTAGAGAGGAAACAATCCGAGTGATACTAAATTTCTATACACCTCCACAGCCTCTTCGCAATTCTCTATACATATAGTAGGGCCGCCTATGAGATCAATTCTTTTATACTCCCTACTGTATTTCTTTAGAAATTGGAAAATATTTGTATAAATTATATCGGAATGTCTATAATCTTTAAATAATACTAAATAATTATATATATATGACCACGCCTCGTAGGGATCGCCAGGCTGCGGCACTCCATACTCAACAACACTAGCCTCTGGGGCCGGCGGCTTTATTTTTACTAAACGCTTAGCTAACTCAGCTGTTTGTAGTATATTTTCAACAGAGACGTGTCTATCGTAGGGACTGTGGTAGACCCCCCACGTATCTACTAAAGATGAAATAGTCACAGAGGGCAGACCCCACCTTTCGAAATGTACAGTGTCGAAATACGGAGCCGGGTCCTCCACGTGCCCTAGGTCTTTCAATACTTGATGTAGGTACGGCACGGCGTAAATACGAGGAGAACCTACACCAACTACGTCGATGTTTACTAAAAATGTAGGTCTCCACTTTTTTAAATAGTTATATGACCCCCACGCCCAGTATAGAGAGGGGATATGGGGAGCCACCCCCTCCTCTGCTGTAAACAACCCAAGCGCTACAGGCACCTCCTCTGCCACGAGCTCTAAAAAGGCCAAGACCGACGCCTCGACACCTGCGCAGTTGTCTGTGGCGCCCACTAGCCAGTGGTCCCAATGCGCCGATATCATCGGCGTGTTTTCAAAACTATTAAAGGCCACTAGGCTGTAGCTATACGTAACACGCCCGCTTGTGTTTATCTCAAGTCTAACTCTCTTCCCAATGAGATAGTCAATATTTTCAAAACTAGCAACTGGCAGAGGGGTAGGCGCCGAGTCAAACCTAAAGCCGTAGTCGCCAGTTACTACTATACGCCTAGGTGGATAATCAGCAAAAATCACAGCAGCCGCCCCCCCTTCGGCGGCTTCTAAAACTATATATTTAGCATCGTCGACGTCGCTCGGGAATTTAGCCAACGCTATATTCCCCTCTATGTCTTTACCAAGGGGGACAAGTCTACCCTCTACACTTGTCGATTTAGAATACGGCAGCGCCAACCCTCGTATCTCCAATCCGTCGGCCTCTAGCCTTGTCCCTCTGTCTTGCCAGTAGTACACCTCTACAGGCGATAGATGAAACCACACATTAGGCACGTCGAGAAAAGAGAGGAGCCATTGTAGAAATTCCCTCTCTACAGGTGACCCCGCCAGTAGGTCGGTGTGAGATATACATTTTGTAAATACCTCAGCCACGTCACGGGGGAGTTAAGGTTTTTAAAACTATATATACTAAAGTCCGGCGGATAGACTGACAGATGCTGTATTGAACCCGGCCTGATATGTGATGCCGTCCGCCTAAACCTCCTCAATAGAAAAAGCCTCCCCCCTCTTCGCCACCTCTTCTAACTTAGCATTTACCTCTTTAAGAAGTCTCACAGCCTCATCTAAATGACCCCGCTGTAGATTATCCACGGCGGATCTAAGCTGTTTCACCACTTCTACCAGACTGTCTAGACGCTCAAAAGCGCGTAGTACCCCCTCTATGTCGTTTTTAATTTCGTCTAGTTTTTTCATATTGACGTAGGTGGCTAACACCACGAGCTCTTGTACATTGTCAACTTTCTTCTTCTTCTCGTATTTAGCCAAGACCCCCATTGCCAGCGCCCTCAAGGCGTTTTCTACTTTTTTAAAGTCATCCACGTCAAAATTTATACAGTGGTTAAAAAGGATATTGTTGATGATGACGGGATCGATGGTGTGATTAATGACGACGGAAGAGACGATCTGAACTCCTCTTCACATTTTCAATTACTTTCTCGACCTCTCTCACCACGTCCCGCCCCTCTCTATAAGGCGAAGCCCGAGGAGGAGGGCCCCCCGACAAGCCAGATAGTAGAGCCTCGAGAGATGACTTAAAGACAGCGGGGGTTGAGGGACACTCTAGAGAGATATAGAACTTTTTACTAGATAGAGACTTGCCTAAGTGGTAGTAGAAGTTCTCACTGGCGAAGAAATACCCAGTGGGGTCTTCTCTATGTATATCAAACCCTAGATGCAACACGACGGGGCCGCCACTCTCTAAAACTAAATCCACCGCCTTTTTAAAACTTAAGTCGCCGGCGCCGGGGGGCATAGGGATCGCCACGGCGCCTTTCCCACGTCTATATATATACTTGACGCCCGGCCCCTCTGCTCCGCTGTAGATTAGATAGAGAGGAAATTTATACTCGAGGTGGAGCTCCCAAGTGCCTCTTGGGAAATCTCTATCTATCGACACCACCGCCGCGTCTATCTTCCTAGCTATATAAACGGCTGCGTTGAAGACGTGGCCTCTCCTCGACGTGTGGAGGCCCGCAAACGCCGACCCGCCTATGTAGAATATTGCCCTTTCTAGAGAAACAGCCGCCTCGGCTACAGCCGCCGCGGCCAAAGCCTTGTGTAAATCCCGGAGCGACTTTATAAACATGTCGCTATGTACATCTCTCAATGTCTGAGCCCCCGCCTCTGTATCTATAGCCACGGCGCCTTTTTCTACTAAGACGCGGGCCGGCCAGTCTATGAAAGTGCTATGGGTCAATAACATATATAAATTGAGATATTTGGGCTATATTAATGGAGGGGTTTACCAACTAGAAGAAAAAATCTATCAACTATTGAGAGATAGAATACGCCACAAAGCCCCCCCGTTGATCAACGGACCGCTGGCCTCTGTAATAGCGCTTGAGGTGTCTAGACATACAAACCCAATAGTGGCGTATCTAGGGCCAGAGGGCTCTTTCACATGGGAGGCGGCGGCCGCTTTGTTTCCACATGCACAATTGACTAGCTATAAGTCGATCGCAGACGTCTTTAGAGAAGTGGAGAGAGGCGCAGTGGACTACGGAGTGGTGCCGTTTATAAACAGCCTAGAGGGCCCAGTGGGGGAGACTGTAGATGCCTTAGCTACACACGACGTGAAGATAGTGTCAATGGGGGAGATGAGAATAACTCTATGTCTTGCAAAAAAAGGCACCCCCAGAGTGGTGTACACACACCCACACGCCGCCTCGCAGGCCAGGAAGATTTTACAAATCTTAGAGGCCGAGGTGGTGTACACGTCTTCCACCTCCCAGGCCGTTTTAGAGTTTGAAAAATGTGAAAACTGCGGCGTAATAGCGTCTCCAAGGGCCTTGGAGAAATTCTCAAAGACTTGTGGAGTAGAGGATAGAGAGAGCTATACGAGATTCGCCATATTGTCGAAAGAGGCGCCGGGGGGCGGGGGGAGAGTCTCAATAATTTTCGCAGTGCCGAACGTAGCCGGCGCGTTATACAAAGCGCTGGGGCCAGTGGCTACGAGAGGTATAAACATGACGTTGATATACTCACGCCCCACGAGGCTGTCGCCCTGGGACTACTTCTTCCTAGTGGAGGTAGAATACGTCGACGTATTAGAAGAGGCTTTGAGAGAGATGAGTCTATACACAACTATGTTGAAGACAGTGGGGAGGTACAACATTATACAAATTGAGCCAACTTCTTAGCCTGCTCCACCACAGAGGCGGCTAACTTCTCCCCAAAGCCTGGGAGAGAGGCGATGGCGGAGGGAGAGGCCTCGGCCAAGTCTCTCAACGTCTTGTAGCCGTGGCTGTATAGAACTCTCGCCCTCACTCTGCCGATCCCCCTCAAATTTTCCACTAGTTCAAGAAGTTCTTCTCTCACGCCGTGTACCACGCGCTTAGTTAAAACCTCTAGTCTCTCTCCGTGTTTTACCAACCCCAGGTGTTTAGCCAATTTAGCAGCGGCGGCGCCTAGCCACTCGAATAAGTCTATATACACTCTCAAATCCCCCGGCGCCACGTCGAATTGTTGAAATATGTAGTCTTCGTCAACTTCTTCAATCCACAACATCAACGCCGACGCCGTCTTAACCACGTCTTCAAACTCTTCGTCTTCTTCTAAATCCTCAAAAGCCTCTAACACAGCCGCCAAGGCCTCTTTAGACGCCTTCCCCCGCCTCGCCCTGGGGAAGTCGGGGGCCGTCAAGACGAGGTATAGATAAGCCAAGTCGTCGCCGCGTCTAAGTTTTTTCAAAAGCTCTATATACCTAGCCGCAGTCTCTGGGTCTAGGTATAGACGCGCCACATGTCTCCCAAGCTCTGTCACATATACACGGCCCCCCTCCGCCTCCACAAACCCCCAGACGGAGAGCTCCTCCACAGCCTCCTCTATCTTAGCCCTCAGTAGAGAGGACTTTAGACGACTCCTCATCTGTACGTAGCCCAGTGTGTGAGACATAAACTCCGCCAACTCGTCTATAGAAGAGGCGTAGCCGCCGCCGGCGGCGCCTAAGAGATGCGCACGTAGATTAGGCCCAGACAAGATGTGGGATTTGACATCCTCTACCGAGCCTTTGATATATCTCTCAAATATATAACCCACCTCCCCTCTACTCTTAGCCACAACTACAGCCTCGCCGTACGGGTCCAGCCCAGGCCTCCCCGCCCTCCCCGCCATCTGTCTATACTCCAACACTGGTATCTCCTCTCTGCCCCACAGTGGCACGTAGCGTTCGTACTCCGCTATGATTACTCTCCTAGCCGGTAGATTGACCCCGGCGGCCAGCGTCGTGGTGGAGACCACTACTTTCAAAACGCCTCTCCTAAAGCCCTCCTCTACTAACTTCCTCACCTCGAGCTCAAGCCCAGCGTTGTGGAAAGCCACGCCCCTCGCCACGAGCTCTGCCAACTCTCTACCGATTATCTTACTAGAGGAGGCCTTCGCCACCTCCTCAGCCAAAGCCCTCGCCGCGCCTACGTCTATCAACTGCCGTGGGTAGTTCTCAACAGCCTTGGCGATAGTCTTAGCTAACTTCGCCGTGGAGGACCTACTATTTGTAAAAACCAAGGCCTGGCCCCCCTCGGCCACTGTGTCTATGGCTAAAGAGACCTCGGCGTCTCCAAAGTTTTGCACACTCCGCCTCCCGTCTGTGAAGTATATCCAACCGTTGTAATACACTCCCTCTCTCAGAGGGACCGGCCTCCAGCTAGACACCACTAGCCTCGCCCCCAGCCACTTCGCCACCTCCTCGGCGTTCCCCACAGTGGCGCTGAGGCCGATTATCTGTGTCCTCAGCCGTAGGTGTCTAATCTTGGCGATAATAGACTCCAACACAGGTCCCCTCTTCGAGTCGCCGAGGTAGTGTATCTCGTCCACTACCACAGCTCCAACAGAGCTCAGCCAAGACGGCCTGTGTCTAAGTAGACTATCTAATTTTTCGTAAGTCACCACCACCACGTCGTATTGATGAAGTCTCCGGTCGTCGGACTCGAACTCGCCGGTGGAGACCCCCACCCGTACTAAATCTTCGTAGTGGGAGAAATGAACAAGTTTTTCATAGGCCAGGGCCTTCAGCGGCACTGCGTACAGAGCCATAGAGCCCTCTAGAGCCGTCTTGACAGCGGCCACTTCGGCCATTAAAGACTTGCCAGAGGCCGTGGCTGTGCACAACAAGACGTTGACTCCGTCGAAGATGCCGGCTTTCACCGCCTCGACCTGCGGGGGGAAGAGCTCTCTCACGCCGCGTCTCTTTAAAACGTCTATAAGCCTGGCGTCTAGCGGGAGCTGCGAGACGTCCACAATAGAAAACTTCAGTTATTTATACAACCCTTTTGATATACCCAGGCCTAGGCGTGTTGGCCTCG
>JAWBJM010000029.1:0-20510 GCA_038832545.1 Pyrobaculum sp. | reverse complement strand
TGCTCCCCGTGACTAAAAGGCTTGTTTTGAAGAAGTTGGGCTACGTGTAATGAGGTATACCAAGGCGGGTAGTAGAAACGGCGGTATCCACCCCAGCGCCGTAATCGCTAAACGAAGCATGTGCACCTCGCCTTGAAGCATGTGCTCCTCGCCTGTCACCGGTGCGTTAATAAGTGCAACTAAAATGTATAGACTTTCCAGGTAAAAAGGAATACCTGCTATGAGGGTGGCTACTAATACCCATTTCGCAGGTGCAAGTCTCTTATAAGCCGTTAGCTTGGCGATGAGGACCGTCAGCGCCGCTAAGGCGATTGTTATTAATGTCAATGTGGGTATGCTCAACACGTAAAAGCCGTTGCAGAAATACACACAGTCGAAGGTAGTTGTATAAATCGTGGCTGTGTCGGCATACCCGCCTAAAGAGTCCCACAACTTCCTCACGTCAGCAAAGACGATGAGAGTTCTAGTTACAGTGTTGTTATCCCTCGGCTCGTAGGGGATTCCTAAGCGGTCTAACACAGACGTGACCTCTCCATACTGTTTTACTGACCTAATCCATAATGTGGAAAATGTATCGTGGTCAGGATATATTAGCATAAACTGATATGCCAATGCCGTAGCTAGAGAATTGCTATAAACAACATAGGAGAGGACTAAAATTAGAAACGAAAAAATAACTGACTTTAATTTGGACATGGTATCGTTACTATGATACTTTCAGTATACTTTGCGCGTAATAGAATATACCAGATACGCCTCCAATTGATCGGCCTAGTAGCATACACCACCCAGCTTGCTAGCGCTATTATTGCTACTAGTGCTAGTTTTAGTCCTTTGACCATGAAGGCGTAGTTTTTCTGTCTTTTTTTTTTTCGTTAGCCAAATAACGAAACCTAAAATGGCAAGTAGCAAAGAGCTGACAACACGGGTGCTACTTTTAGTAGTTCTTCAACGCCTAGCAGAGGGGTGCCTTACGTGTAACCTTCAACGTCTCTCGCCTCTGTTTTACTAGTTTAGGAGCATGGTAGCCTTTTATCTTCAACACCCTTGATTCTTGGGTACTTCTCATGTTACACGTCCTCCTCTTGTCACATGTAAGAGGTGTATAAAACTCACGTACTAGATAGTGGTAATAGACTTTCAAGCCAAGATCTGCGGGAGTGATCGCTCTTATTCGTTGCTCACCCCCTTTCTACTCTCCGGACGTCCCGGGGGGCACGGGGCCCGCGGCTCATCGGTCGCGCGGACAGGCCACGCCCGGAGGGTCGGCGCCCCCCTCGGCCGGGTACTCCCGCCGACCCCGGCCTTCGGCCCGTGCGCATGGGCCTCTCCGCCTGGCCCGGGGCGGGGTGGGGGGCGCAAGGAGACTTCATGTCTCTACTTTGTCCAGTATTTAACTTTGATTAACTGCTGTGGCTAACACCTGGCGTGGGTCTACTTCTTCTATCTCCACTTCAGTTTGGTATAGTAGCTCTGCGGCGGTCAAAGCCTTGTCGTTTGGCAATACGCCTCTTATGACGTATTTACGTAGGGCGCTGGCCACTTCGAGCCATAGACATGGAGGCGCCACGGCCTTTACTCTGCCAAGTAGGTGGTCGTTGCGTAGTTTTCTTGCCTCCTGTGAATAGGGCTCAGGGACTGCCCATTTTACTACTACAGAGGCGTCAACTACGACTCTCACGCTCCTCCCTTATCCACGTGGTGGAGTAGTCCTTTTCTATTGCCTGTTCAATCAACTTGTCTAAGGCCTCTGCCAGCTTCTTGGCTTTTTCTTCTTTTACGCGCCGTTGGAGATATTCTCTTATCTCCCTGGCGTAGTCTATGCCCAGCTGTTCTAATTCTTCTTTTAGTTTTTTGGGTATTCTGACGCCTATTACAACGCTCACAGTTTACTAAAATTGTTAACTTATATAGTTGACGTACGCGTGTGCCCAGCCTCGTTTTACAAGTTTAAAATACGCCTTGTCGAGATTTATGCTTTCTATAACCATAGAGACGTATTCTACAATCCACTTAGCCAGGGCCGACTTCCTCTCCGGCGGGAGTTGGTGCCAGCGGTCGTGGGCTAGTTCAATGGGGTTGGGAGGGTAAGTGCCGCATATTACTCCGTCTTCTTGCACTAATGTGCCTATGGCTAGCGCAGGCTTGGGGGGAGCCTCTGCGCGTTGAGCGGGGGCAATAGCCTCTAGGAAGTCCGCGCAGGCTTCCACGCCGGCTCTGGTAAGGGAGGTGGTGGCTATGAACAGAGGTCGCCGCATCTGTATTCAGCGCAGAGGGGGTGGCCGCCCGGCGCCACTACGACGACCTTCTCCCGGCGGAGCCTTGGCAACAAGTCGGCGTATTCGGGGAAGACGTAGATCCTCTCGGCAACGTCTAGCAACAGCAGAGCGATGGTCGGGTCCTCCACATGTGCTTGTATGCCGCCGTCGACTTCCTCAGGTATTACCACTTCGTACTTGTCGATATGGACGGCGCCGCACTGCTTGGCCTTTTCCAGAGCGGCGCGCCCCCCTCCGAGGACGAAAAGGGTCGGGACCCGGTTCGTCGTCACGGGTCGGCGCTGCGAGTCCTCGTCAACCCCTAGCCGCTATCACGGCAATTTCTATTAAAACATCTCTCGGCAACCTCGCCGCCTGCACCGTCACCCTAGCAGGCGGCTTCTCGGGGAAGTACTGCGCATACACCTCGTTGAAGGCGGGGAAGTGGTTCATGTCAGCCAGAAAGACAAAGGCCATGACCACGTCGTTCATGGTAAAGCCCGCCGCCTCCACAACCGCCTTAATGTTTTCGAGCACACGCCTCGTCTGCTCCCTTATGTCGCCCCTCACAACCTCCCCCGTCTTGGGGTCGACGGGGATCTGCCCCGCGACAAAGAGCATGTTGCCCACCTTGACCGCCTGTGAGTAGGGCCCAATAGGCTTAGGCGCCGCCTCTGTGTACACAACCTCTTTCATAAGCTGAGCTGGAAAAGCGGGTAAAAATCTTTTATCCTAATCCGAATTGTACATGCTTCCCGAATCTGTAAAAGTCCCCCGAGTCTCGATTGTTGACAAGGTGTCCCTCCCCGCAAAGAAGAGCGCAGTGGTCGTGGTTGATATGCAGAACGACTTCGCCCACCCCAACGGAAAGCTGTACGGCCCCGCGGCCCGGGAGATAATACCGCGCATAGCGTCTCTCCTGGAAAAGGCCAGAGGCGCGGGGGTCAGAGTGGTATACACCCAGGACACCCACTACCCCGACGACCCGGTGGAGTTCCCCATATGGGGTCCTCACGTGGTTAAGGGGACTTGGGGCTGGCAAATCGTCGACGAGCTCAAGCCGAGGGAGGGCGACATCGTAATAGAGAAGATGAGATACGACGCCTTCTTCGGCACGCCGATGGACCACGTCCTCAGGATGTACGGCATACAACACCTAGTGGTGACGGGCACTGTGGCGAACATATGCGTCCTACACACAGTGGCCAGCGCCAGGCTTAGGCTATACGACGTTGTGGTGCCCATAGACGCAATCGCCGCCCTCAACGAGTTCGACTACGCCGCGGCCCTCAGGCAGATGGACTTCCTCTACAAAGTGACGCTGACCACCACCGAGGGGGTCGAGTTCGTTTAACCCCAGCTTTTTTATGTCGGACTTAGAGCTTGCGGCGGCTTTAGGAGCTTGGGTATTTCGCGGCAAATCGCCTTTGCGAGGATCTTGTTAAGCTCAGGCGTTTTTATAAATACCCTGAAGCCGGCGATGTTGAGGCCGTGCAGAGGCCTTACCTTAACTCCGCGGGGAGACCCCTTGACCACGAAGAAGCGGATAGGCGAAGGGGTCACCTCGCCATTTCATTACCTCCTTCTGAACCCTAGGCGACTCCTCGCTGATGTACATAACTGTGGCGTCGCGGTGTCTCCTAAGTCCCTCGGCGCCTAGGTGTTATATGGCGTAGTCGGCTATGGAGTTGAGACGCCATGGAGCCATAAGCCGCCCGTCCCTTACCCCGAGCGCTACGCCTGCCCTCAGACCCGGCGCCGTTAGGAGCTTGCCGAAGGACTTAGCCACGGAGATGTCGGGCGCGGCGGTCTCGCCCTCCAACAAGTCTATAAAGGACTCGTGCACCAGAAGCCGAACCCCTTAGCCGCCAGCCGCCTTGCCAGTTCCGCCAGCTTGCCCCGCCATAATTAGCGCCAGGTGTGGTTGTTGGAGTTAGACACTACATAGAGATCCCCCGCAGATGTCTCCTTCGGGCCGTGTGCATACCTTCACGGCAAGCCCAACGGAAAGGCAATGCGGCCGTAATCAGTGTAGTTAGGCCATTCAATGATCACCCTTAAGTACGCCACCAGCGCAGTCAGCGCCACGGCAAAGCCCACAGCGAGTTGCCGGGGAAGGCGAAGACAGTGCCTAGCCCCAATATGTATCCTTAGTGGAGAGTAACAGGGCGAGAAAGAGTGCCCATGGTCCTATCACGACGCCGGATATCCCGTTGATGAAGTGTGGCCCGGAAACGCCTAATCGGGGTCGACGGAGAAGCTGACAGGCGCGGGGGCCACCCAAAGCCCCGTGGAGACAACCACATAGCAAGAACCCTTGCATCCGCGCAACCACAGCGGGTGATGTTTTTAAATATGCACCGCCGCCAGCGACGGCGCCTCAGCCGGAGGCGTTTAGCTACTCCCAGGGCGGTCCGCTGGCGGCGCGCCCCGATTATGTGCATTTGTTGCGCTTTGTATAAAAAATTATATTTACATAACTAAGTGTACATATGGCACGGGTGAAGTACGTGTTGAAGGGTAACTGGACTAGGGACGGCGCCGGGGTGAAGCTCTACAGGGTCTTCGGCGGGGTGGAGCTGGCGGAGCTCACAGACCCCTTCCTCCTCCTCGACCACTTCGGGTCTAGATACCCCCACGAGTACTTAATGGGATTTCCCTGGCACCCCCACAGGGGGATAGAGACCGTCACCTACCTCCTAAAAGGCGAGGTGAAACACGCCGACTCTACCGGAGTGGAGGGCGTGATAAGAAGCGGCGACGTCCAGTGGATGACTGCCGGTAGCGGCATCTTCCACGAGGAGATGCCCCGCCCAGAGAGAACACAGCGTGGCGACGTCGTTGAGGAAGACCCCGAGGTGTCGGGCTTTCAGCTCTGGGTCAACTTGCCCAGGGCGAAGAAGATGGCCGATCCGTCCTACAAGAACGTGAAAAGGGAGGCCCTCCCCAGTGTTAAAACCGACGGCGGGGCGGAGGTCGTGCTGATCGCGGGCAGGCTCTACGAGCCGGGCACTGGCGTCGTCGCGGGACCCGTCTCCGACCTCCACGTGCCGGTGGTCTACATGGACGTGAGGCTGGCCAGCGGTGCCTTCCTTGAGTTCGAGGCCAAGGAGGGCCACACCGTCTTGGCATATGCCTATAGGGGGAGGGTGGCCCTAAACGGGAGGTGGATAGGCGCGGGGGAGTTCGCCGTATTTGACAGGGAGGGCGGGCCGATACGCGCCGAGGGGGAGGGCCGCTTCCTCCTCCTCTCGGGGAGGCCTCTGGAGGAGCCCATCGCGTGGAGGGGGCCCATTGTGATGAACACCTGGGAGGAGATATTGCAAGCCTTCAGGGAGTTGCAAGAGGGGACGTTTATAAAGAAGAAGGCCTCTGTAGTCGACTACGGGTAATGCTACTAGCCACAGAGGACGGCCTCTTCGAGTTCGCGGGGGGCGAAGCCAGGAGGAGGTGTTGCCGCGGCGTGTGGCTAGTGGACGCGGCGAGGTGGAGAGGCTCCCTCTACTTGTGCTCCCCCGATTTAGGTGTGCTGAACGAGGACGGCGAGGTGGTCGCTGAAGGGCAGTGCTGGGCCCTCAGAGAGGCGGAGGGCAAGCTGCTTGCGCTGATGAGCGGTCCCAAGATCGTCGAGGTGGGCGACGGGGTCGTCGCGACGTACGAGGCGCTGGCTGAGGAGCGGGGGTGGCACTTCCCCCTCCCGGGCTACGGCCCCCACTTCACCGACTTGGCCCGCGTGGGAGGACTATACGTGGCCTCCACAGAAGTGGGCGACTTGATGGCCGGGCCGTCGCTCGGCGCTATGTCTCCCAGGCCGCTGTTCGAGGATCAACACGTCTTGGCCAAAGCCGGCGAGTGGCTACTGGTGGGGACGGCGTCTGGGATATACGTAACCAAGGATCTGGCCAGCTTTGAGGAGGCCAACGGGGCGTGGGGGTACGTCCACGGGATAGTGAAATGCGGCGGCGTATACGTGGCGCAGACCATTTCCCCAAAGCCCATCTGGGTTTCGCAAGACGGCCTCATGTGGGAAAACCTCCCGCTGGTGCTGGAGGAGCCCACGTTCGGCACCACCAACATAGCCTGCGCGGGGGATAAGCTCATCTACGCAGTCCGCGACATCCACCTAATCGACCTAAAAGACTGGCACGCGGAGAGGCTCGGCGTTAAGCTACCCACTGTCTACAAGATCGCCGACAGCACAACCTCCTCTCTAAACTGACTGCCACGCAGAGTACAACATCACGATCACAAACCTGTCGGCTCCCTTGGGGCTCGCGCCTGCGCTGATGGCACATCAACGGACTCCAAAAACTCCATCAACTCCAACGCATAGGGGTTTAAGGGGTAGGGCGGCAGGTGTCCAGTTGGGCACTGTTATTTGGCTCAACTCGGAGTCGCAGATGGGCATTAGGCAACCGGCTTCTACACGGAAAAGGGCAAGAGAGGAGGTTCTCGTGTCACACTTTAAATAGTGTATTCAATTAAGTACGTGATTGAGGTGGTGGCATTCCTCCCCGTCGAGGTTGGGGTGTGCAAGGCCTGCGACTTAGCGAGGGTAGCCGGGGTGAAAACCACGGTGAGGCTCGAAGGGGATGACATCGCTAGGTTAATCGCCATTCTGTCCACGCTGGGGGATGCGCAGGTGAGGATCACAAACCCCATGTCCCTGAGAGGGCTGTACCTAATGTTAAGGCACAGGACGGGTAGGCTGCCGCTCGTCCTGTTAAACGGCAAGCTCCTACACAGCGGCCCCATAGATGCCGAGGCCGAGGAGAGGCTTATAAAAGCCTTAAGCGCGGAGGCTCAGTAGGCCGACGGGGTTTATTTTTAGAAATCAAAACGCGGGGTTGCCACGGTAGCGACTAAGAGGTACGCCCTACCACCGCTCCCATATGCCTACGACGCCAAGATCCCTACATCGCCGAGGAGATAGTGATGCTTTACCACCAGAGGCGCCGCCAGGTATATGTCAACGGGGCAAACGCCGCTGTAGAAAACTAGAAAAGCTCAGAAGGGGCAAGGCGCAGGAAGAGACTACATCTAAGAGGCGAAAGCGTCACAACGTCTTTCATGCATAGTTTATGATGTATAACGTAAGAGATATATTAACGACTTTAAAGGATTCTGTGTTCAAGATCGTGGCTAGGTGTTCCGTATGTAGGTCTGAGTTTGAGCCGGGTGGGAGTTGTCCAAACGGACATCCTCCGCCCTATGCGCTTAGAGTGAAGCTTGGAGATTGCGAGGTGAGGGACTTCGAGAGGCTGGCCACATTACCGCCTTATGTCCAGCACCTTGTTTTGGCCAGCATTGAAGCCGGTGAGGCCGAGGGGCAGCTTCTTCCCGTTTTGTCAAGGCTTAGAGACTACGGAGTAGTTGTATGCAACTAAAAAAATTAAAAGCAATTTTAGGAGGGGACAAGGAGTTTGACGCCGTGAAGAAGTGGAATTTATACTTTTTTAGTAAGTGGATGAAGTTGGCCAATAAGCAGTTGTCTACTGCTCGGCATCTAGTAATTGCGGCACAGCTCGCAAGAGCACAACCGCACGGAGGCATGCCGACCTACCCCACTAACCCCTACTTACGGGAGGTGGTGGAGTTTTTGGAATCGGTCGACAGGGCAATATCGGAAGATGCCAGCTCCCAAAGCGCCGACAGATTTATGGTCGAGATGTTGTACTCTGCGTGGCAGTTACTCAAGTTGCGACTAGTGATTGCAGAGGAGGCCTTCGGCATAGTGGGAAACGGAGTATTGCTCGAACCCCTACCCGGCGACGGCGTAGTGGCCTATGCGGCGTGGGAACGAGGCGTGAAGTACCTAGGCTACGGGCCAGACGTAACATTGGCTAGCAAGATAGCGCCTGGTGGTAAACTAGTTAAAGCCCTGAGCGCGTGTGAGCTGAGAGAGGAGGCCGACCTGGTCCTCCTCTTGGAGAAAGCACAGTGGTTATTAGATCCCTACGGGGAGATCCGTTGCTTGGCGAAGAACTTGAAGCAAGGCGGCTACGTCTTAGTGGCAGAGCCTGACGTCACAGCGGCGCCGGCCTACGCCGTCTCTCTTGTATACCTCGGCGCCGCGGGTCTGATAACAAGAGAAAATATACAGAGATATCTCGAGGCGGCGGGCTTAGTGTTGGCCGAAAAGTGGGAGGTCTACCCACCCTACGCGCTGTCTTTGTGGAGAAAGCCCGTGGAGAGAAGGCTAAGCCCCTCGGAGAGGTGGATGTCCTAGCCCCGTTCCGGAGGGGGGTAAAAGCTCTAGCCGCGCATGGTTTCTCTAGCGCTACCGCTTTACGTGGATGCTTTTCACTAGACCCGTCAGAGTAAGCCATTGGAAGGGCCGTAATTGCTACGACCACCGGCTTAATCCGACTTGTATGGTGGCGCTAGGACAAGGGGCAAATGAGCGACTTATACTACTGATAGACGGCCCGGCGATTTCTAGACGCGCCCCCGACACATCGGGGCCGTTACATGAAAGAGCACGAGGCACAGAGTGACGAAAGAGCGAAATTGATGGAGAGTTTGCACCCCGAGCTTCCTAGGCGCCCCTTCGCAAAGGCTCTCCGTAGTGCTGAAAGGCGACGAGCTGGCGGAATGCGAAGCCCGTATCTCAGCCTCGGTGGCGCTCATGGATACCAGCGCATAAGAGGGAACTCTCTGTTCCTCCTGGCAAAGAGCCATTATCAGCTACGGGCCAAGGGACAAGCTTAAAGGCAGTTTCAGACATAACTCATAACCACATATTAGGACCTTAAAAAGCACCGGTTAATCAACTAATGAATGCCTAACGAGGCCATGTAGTACGTCATTATCCCCTAGTTGAGCCGAGACGGCTCTTATACACAGGGACTGACAGCCGGGTAATCGCCCTAGGCTGGAACGCCCCACCGTGGGAGGACTGAGATCATCGGGGGGCAGACAGCTGTGCGCGATGCACCTGCGCATGGGCCCGTGTCCCCCAGGCGCCTTGAAGAGAGGAAGGGCGAAAACGACAGGGAAGCCACGTCAACACTCGGTGGAACTGGTGTATCGGGTTGAAGTGGAGCCACTCCTGGAAAAGACGGTGGACGGCTACATGGCGCTTAGGGTGTGACTTGCGTTTTTAGTCCTGCCCTATAACGCCCAAGTCCAATACTTTCACTCTTCTCGTCTAAATTAATTTTATATAGGGCAGTCTGTAAAGACGTGCCTATTCACCCCAAATGGCTTGAGCGCCACTACCGCCATTTCCACGAAGCCCTTAGAGGCGCCGAGAGGGGAGACGATCACTGGGCGTGTTATAACGCCTATGTCTCAATAAGGGCGTTGCTCATGGGCGTTTTGGGCAAGGATCCCTACGCGCCGGAGGCTGGGTTCTACTCCTTGCCCTCCCTGGCTAGAAAAGCCCTACCCAAGCTCGACCCTGAGGCTGAGAAGTGCGCCAGCTGTCTGGAGGCCTGGTTCGGCAAGCCGGCGCTCCGTTGCCTCCACTGCGCTGAGTTGCTGGCAGAGGCCTTACAGGTGGCGCTGAGAGGGCAGAAGTTGGCTGAGACGTAGATGCGGCGCCTCAGCTCTGGGCGGAGTATGTCGTTTAGCGTCTTGCAGAGGGCCGAAGAGGCGATCCTCTCCACGGAGTTCCAGTAGAGCCCCTTCTCCAGCGGGATTAGCTCTGAGCCGTGAGAGTCATGTCTCGCCACATAGTTCACCAATATGTAAAGGAATTCGCCCCCGAAACAGCCTTAATCTTCACGTAGTAGTGTGGCCAAAAGTCGTCACATTTGTACACCACTACCAAGGCCTTGGCAGAGACTCTCGGCCACGTGAAAGCAAGTTGTCCGCCCCTACGCTAGCCTATACCTTACACGGCCCGCCGAAATTAACTGTGTATTCGGCAAGCTCTGACGCTGATAAGGAAGAACTCTCAAAATAGGCATCGGCGAGTTCAGGCAATTCCATGCAAGAACACACAGGTAATGCTATAAACCTATAACGGCGAGGAACGCCGAGCTTAAGAGCATTTAATTTTGTGGAAAGGTTAAACGGCTCCTCCTCCCGTGGTGTCTTCTCGGCATGACAGAGGCGCGTTCTCTTAGTTACTCCGCTATAGCCTCTGAGAACTGGAGTTCCTCCTTCTCGTTCTTCAATTTGTTGGGGGCATTCTGGGCATTTCCTCGATTATGGGATACCTGCGGCCGCATAGGGGCAGGAGATAACTCCCGTCTCGAATTCCCACTTGCGGCCCTCCTCACAGGTTAAGGAGTCGGGCTTTGGGTGTTCCTTAATTTTTAGATCTCGGCAGGCGCAGTTCTCCTAGCAGATGGCTTTCTGGGGCATGTGTGTTGCGTCTCTGAATGCTCTGCGCGTTTTAGAACCACAAGGCGGAGAGGAAAAGTCTTGTCGTAGGGACAAGCCAAGACGTCCAGTTCAACCGGCCACACGCCGCCATGGGTTAGTTGAATTCACCTTTTTAAAAAGGCAAAGTGTGTCTAGAGGTGTTCTTTATCTGAGCGCAGAGGGCAGACTTGGACCGCCGTGGGCTTGGCGTGTTGCCGGCCACTCGCGGCGCGTAGATTTTTATAAAAATAGAGTGTAGATGCGTGTGCCGTTACTACCTCGTGGTTCCTTGGCTGAGGAAGGCGCTAGGTTACGAGAAGATGTTCTACGTAGCCGAACCTAGTTGCGGCGGGTTTGACGAGCCGGTCGTATATGTGGCTATTAACGGAAGGGAATACTACTTCGACGGAGACTTGGGCGAATACGTCTGCACCGTTGAGCAGTGCTACGCCGACATTTTGACTTTTTGGGAGCCGGGGCCCTACTTGGTGGACCTTTTGTGGTCGAGGGATCTGCTCGACGTGGATAAGCTGTATCAGCTGGCCGGCCCCCGGGGCCGCGCCGTGTTGGCAGCGCTGGTTATATGGGACGGCGTCTTGAGAGGCAGAAGCGTGTCTTGGGGCCGCTTCGACCCGTACAGGGAAGACTTCTCGGGCTGGCTGGACTACGTAGCCCAATGGACCACCGCCTATATGCTGGAGGACGGGGCGCGTGAGCGCTTCGGAATTTAGAAGGCTATTAGAGGCGGCGCCCACGGCCGCCGAGTTAGAGGAGGTTGCGGCGAGGATCGGCGCGGTTGACTTGATACAAGACTTCCAGGTGAAGATGAACTGCGAAAGGGTGGTGATGCTAGAGAAGTACGCCCGCGTGCTTAATCAGTAGCTGGTGCTCGGAGGGGGGTTTGTGATAAACTACTACGTCTTGGCAGATATCGGGGAGCCGCCCCGCTTTACCTTTGACCTATATGCGGCGCCGCCCCGAAGGGCAACCAGGCGCAGTGGATCGCCAAGGTGCCCCAGATCAACTCCGAGCTGTTGAGGCGGGGGGTGGCCACATCTGCCGAGCTGGGCGGTAGGGTCGTCTACTTCGGGACGTTGGAACACGACGTGGAGAAAGACGCGCTCCCCTACCTCCTCCCGCTGAGGGCGCCAGTAGTGGCTAGGTGGTCAGGCGTACCGCTCTGGAAGTATCTTGAAAGGCTCGGAATCGGTAGGCATCCATTGAGTTGCGGCGCATTTCCAACTTTGACGATGACGCCGGCTTGTCTCTGTCGTTGTCCAATGCCGCGGCCCGCCGGAGCTACGGCGTAGTGTTGAACGAAAACCAATACAAAACCTCAGACGCCGTGAGGGGAAACATACGCCCTTTTTGAACAACGACCTCCCTTAGTTAATCGTTGATGCCAAAACCGACAACCCATCGCCCATGGCCGAGCTGTTGGGAGAAAAGCGGTTCTTCGCCAGGTAGGGCAACAAGGTCTACCTGTCCGCCAAGCACGTAGAGGCGTAGGAGATGTTGGGGGTGATCCCCCCGGCGGCCGCACGGTACATCAACAGCGACGCTCGTTTTACGGTTTTCATGGCGGTATTTACAAGGGCGCGTTGCGGCGCTTGAAATGGCGATCATCCCCATAGCGAGCTATTCGGCCACGTGGTTATGCTTAAATTATTGAACGCAATTCGTCCGTATGGCCGTCACCCTATCTCTGCCTGTGGCTGAGACATTAAGGGGGCTGGTGGGCAAGACGTGGAGGAGTTTCTCGTAGAGCTTTTGGCACAGAGGCTTGATCCGCCGAGAGGGCCGGCCTACGTCTAAAACTCCACGTTGTCAAGCGCCATTGCGGAGAAGAGGGGTTTACAGCACTACAGCCGCAGAGACTACGCAGTTTTAGTCGGCAGGTTTTACGAGGAGACGGGGGTAAAGACGCCGTTATTAGCTTTAGAATGGCGGAGAGACTCCACGCCAGTTTTTACCGCGACTACACGGAAAGAGAAGAATTGAACCTGCATAGAGAGGCGGCGTTAAGGCTGGTGGGAAAGATTAAGAGCTATGTAAAAAGCCAGTTGCACGACGCCTCTCGGAGGCGCTGGATCTGTAATAAGTACCTAGGTATTTAAACTAGGTTGTAGAGCCGCACATGGTCTACTGCGGAAACGCGCAGTACGAGCTAGATAGAGCCGCCGCGTTGTTAAAAAGCAAGAACCCCGACGATTTGCTAGACGCCGCCAGAAGGTTGCTCAAGGCGCGGCAATACCTAAACGGGGCCGTGCCCAGCGACGGCGTCGTAGCCCTTGCGGAGGCCGCGTTAGCCGACGAGCGCCTAGGCGATTTGGTGAAGGCGCTGGGCATGTTGTGCCTGGCCAGCGCCTACGGCAGGCGGGGCCCCCTGGTGGACGCGGCGAGAGGGATAGTGGAGAAATACTACGAAGAGGTGTTGAAGGAGTATAAGGAGAGGTGTGGATAGCCTTACAACAGCTGGCCCCTGTCTATGCGCGCGACGGCGTCGGCGTAGCGCTGGTTAGACTCGGAGAGGACCACGCTTACTCCCCACTCCCTCGCTACTTGTCTAATAATATTGCTTAGCCCATCCCCCATCTTAGGCGACAAGCCCTCCAAGAGCGCCCTGTCGGCGTTCGCCCTATTTAGCACCTCAACGACATCCCTCCACGCGTTGGGCGCGTTGACGTTTTCTGACAAGACAGAAATCAAAAGACAGTTGAAACAGTCAATACGTGAGGTATTGGCACCACCGAGGCGCCCGCCTTATCTGAAAACAAAAGATGAGGCGAAAGTCCTCACCTCTGCCCTAACTGCAAAGTATGCCCGTACAGTTGAGACTGGTGGTTGAAACGCAATCACAGTTTCGCACGGCGGCGGTTTAATGTTGTGGTCGTCTTTAATTTTTTAAATGGGTTGGTCGTTTGGCGCGTGGCAGTGCCAGAGTCTCTGCTTAGGGAGGCCGCTAGGAGGGGCGTGGACGTTGTGGACCTCCTCTCTAAGGCCCTCGGCTTTGACCCTCCCCGCCGGGCGTCTGCCCACTTGGAGCTCGCCAAGAGGTTTTTGGCGGAGGGGGCGGCCCTAGCGGAGGGGGACCCGGTGCAGGCCAGTGAGAAGCTGTACAAGGCGGCGGAGGAGGCGGTGAAGGCCCTGGCGGTGGCCCTGGGCCTTGAGGAGGCCCAAAAAGCCGAGGAGCAGGGCAGGTGGACGGCGGCGCTTTTGTTCACAGCTGTGGACAAAATAGCGAAGAGAGTGGGGAGGGATTTCAAGCTGTGGTGGGGACGCGCTTGGTTTCTACACGTCGAGGGGTTCCACGAGGCGAGGCTCACGGCGGAGCAGGTGAAGGACGACGTCGAGTATGTAAAGTTCATAGTTGAGACTGCAGAGAGGCACGCGGGCGCACAGGCAGTTTGATACTCAGCTCGCCCTTTGAGATTGGGGGGCAATGGGGTTACCTCCTCTTGCAACAGTGCTTTACGCGGCTGTGCTGTACTTGGGACGTCGCCGGGGCTGCGCAGGCGATGGTGTGGAGGCGGGAGTGGCGAAGCATACTATCGTTATAGAAAAGGGAAGAGAAAATCAGGACAGAAGTTAGGGACTTCATGATATAGAAGTGACATCGGCCGAGAATTACGATAACGTGGCAAGGAGAAGTCCTTTTCTTTATCTGGGGCGTAACAAGTAGAGGAGTAATCCAAGTCACCGTGAGGCTAGAAAACGAAATGGCCCTAGTGCTCACCGCACTGACAGCCGACCTCGCCTCAACCTTCCCTCTTGAAAGCCTCTCAAAGAAGTCTTTCGAAATTGGCGATTTGCCCATCTTCCTCAGCCCAGCCTCCACGACTACTCGGGTAACTGCAGCGGGCACTCTTAGCTCATTGCGACCGACAAGCTGATAAGCAAGAGGAACACTCGGCCTTTACAGAAGGCCGCTTTGGAATCTATAAGTAAAATATAAATATACGTCATTTTGTTGGAGGCATGGCGGGGATTTCGGGGACAATGTATTTCTCAAATGTGTAACCTGCGGCCAAAGGTACGCCCCTAGCTATAAGCTGTTCCGCTGTCCAAAGTGCGGCGGCCTTCTTGACGTTGAGCTCCCCTCCAAGTACTGGGCGCCTAAGGGCTCGGGGATATGGCGCTACGCCTCGATGCTCCCTCTTAAAGACGGCGTCACCCTAGGCGAGGGGGGCACCCCCCTCTTGAAGTCGAGGCTGGGAGAGGGGCTGTACGTCAAGTTCGAGGGGGCAAACCCTACTGGTAGCTTTAAGGACAGGGGTATGGCGCTAGGGGTCACGGCGGCTAGGGAGAGCGGGGCTAACAAGGTTGTTGTGGCGTCCACCGGGAACACCGCGGCGTCCGCCGCCGCTTACGCCGCCAGGGCTGGGCTTAGGTGTTATGTAGTTTTGCCCAAGGGCAACGTGGCCAGGGGGAAGTTAATACAAGCGGCATTACACGGCGCTGAAGTTGTTATGATAAACGGCTTATTTGACAAGGCGCTTGACTACGTGGTGAACTACGGGACAAAATACGCGTACCCTCTAAACAGCTTCAACCCGTGGAGGCTGGAGGGGCAGAAGACCGTGGCATTTGAAATATACGAAGAGCTGGGGTGTCCTGACTACGTGATAGTGCCCGTGGGAAACGCGGGGAATATCTCGGCCATATGGAAGGGGTTTAGGGAACTCGCCGAGCTGGGGCTTTGCAATAAGTTACCAAAAATGGTGGGAGTCCAAGCGGAGGGCGCGGCGCCTCTTGCTGAGGCTTGGGCCCGCGGCTTGGAGGAGCCGCTTTTTGTAGACGAGCCCAACACAGTGGCGACGGCGATTAAAATCGGCAGGCCTATAAACTGGCCCAAGGCGCTGAGGGCCGTGAAGGAGTCAGGCGGCTTTTTCGTAAAAGTGTCTGACGGTGAGATATTAAAGGCGCAGAGGCTCTTGGCATCTCGCGACGGCATAGGGGCAGAGCCCGCAGGCGCCGCCTCGATAGCCGCGGCGATTAAGTTAAATATAAGGGGAATTGCCGTGGCCGTGGTAACAGGCCATGCGCTGAAAGACCCCGACGTTATAGAAATAGCGGCTAAGGAGGTGAGAAACGCAGACGAGCTGATAGAGCTCTTAGAAAAATGAAACTAGTTGTTAAAATAGGCGGCTCTCTCCTGCGCTCCGCCGCTGATTTCGCGCAGGCCGCTCGCTTTATAGCCGCTTACAGCGAGCCACCTGTGGTGGTGGTATCTGCGGTAAAGGGCGTTACAGACTTGTTGTTGCAACTGGAAAAGACCAGGAGCTTTTTGCTATACGAGGAGCTGGCGCACAGGCACATCTCCATCGCCAGGGTGCTGGGCGTGGAGGAGAGGATCGCCCCCATTTTGAGAGAGCTGGAGCATGCCTTAAGGCTTCCACACACGCCGTGGTCTGCGGATTACTTCGCGTCGTTTGGCGAGAGGCTCTCCGCTACAATACTGCACGCAGTTCTTGAGAAAATGGGGATTAAGGCCCAGCTCTTCATCGCGCCGGTGCTCACAGACAGCAATTACGGAAACGCCGAGCCAATTGCACTGGAGCATAAGGAGGAGATGTCACAATCCGGCGCAGTTGCCGTTGTCACTGGCTTTATTGGGAGGGATAAAGAAGGCAGGTTCACCACAGTGGGGAGAGGCGGTAGCGACTACACGGCCACTTATATAGGCAAAGAGCTGGGGGCTAGGAAAGTGGTATTAGTCACAGACTCCCCAGGCGTAATGACGGCAGATCCCAGGGAGGTGCAAGAGGCCTATGTATTGCCGCTGTTGTCCGTGCAGGAGGCAGTTGAGGCGGCTAAAGTGGGGGCTAAGAACTTCCACCCCAGGACTTTCATCCCAGTGATGGAGGCGGGGCGGATGGCCGTGGAGGTCAAGAGTTACCACAGCCGGGGAACGTTAATAGCTCACATATATCCCCCTCCGCCGTATAAAATCGTAGTTAGATGCGGACAGGGCAGTTGCGTCGTCGGGCTAGCCGCGTACGAGCTGACTAAACTCGGCGGCACGCCGATGGGCCAGCATTCGGTTAAGCTTAACATACCGCCGCGACAAGTACACGAACACCTAATCCTCCCCTACATTAAATATATAAACACATAGGAGGGGCTACGTATGGATCGCTATAAGGTATATATTCTGGGGGCCACGGGGTTAGTGGGGCAGAGGTACGTCCAGCTCTTGGCAAGACACCCCTGGTTTGAAATAGTGGGGATGGCGGCCTCTGAGAAAAGCGCAGGGAAGCGGCTGGCGGAGACGGGGTGGGTCTTGGAAGAGCCGCCGCCTCCTGAGGTGGCCGAGATGAGGCTGGAGAAGCTTGAGGCGGACAAAGTGCCAAAAGTCGACTTCGTCTTCTCCGCCCTTCCCAGCGAGGTGGCCGCTAAGGTGGAGCCAGAATTAGCCGCCAAGGGGTACACCATTTTGTCCAACTCTAGCAATATGAGAATGGAGCCCGACGTGCCGCTTGTAATACCAGAGGTAAACCCCGACGACCTCTCCCTAGTTGAAAAGCAGAGGACAGGCAGGGGGTGGAGAGGCGCAGTTATAAAAAAGCCAAATTGCACCACTACAATTCTAAACCTCCCCCTCAAGCCCATACTAGACGAGTGGGGCATAGAGAGAATACACGTAGTCACAATGCAGGCCCTATCCGGCGCCGGCTACTCCGGCGTCCCCTCCATAGCGGCGCTAGACAATTTAATACCCTACATCCGCGGCGAAGAGGAGAAAGTAGTCGCCGAGACTAAAAAAATTCTAAAGACAGACTTCGAGATATACGCCACAACCACCAGAGTCTCAGTACTAGACGGCCACACAGAAGTCGTGTACATAGACACGAAAAAAGACTTCGAAACAGACGCCGTAGTCGAAGCCTTGAAAAAATTCAAAGGACTCCCACAAGAGCTAAAACTACCCACCGCGCCGGAGAGGCCTGTGGTAGTACAAAACGGCGTAGACCGCCCACAGCCAAGACTAGACAGATGGACAGGCGGCGGCATGTCTATAGTAGTGGGCAGAGTTAGAAAACTCGCCCCCAGAAAACTAGCCATGGTAGTACTCGGCCACAACACCATCAGAGGAGCCGCCGGAAACTCCATACTCACCGCCGAACTATACATAAAAACCCACCACTAGCCCCCAAAAAACACGACACGACGTAACTAAGTCAAGCCAGTGGAAGGAGATTTGTATAATAAACTTAACGCTCTGGAATTATCTTGTCTATAATGTACCAATACTTTCTGTAGATATTGTCTGCCCGTTTCCCCAAGATCGCATGTGCCAAGTCTGAAATATCTCTTCTTGTCAAAACACCAACTCTTAGATACAGTAGCCAGCTGGCAGATATAGCTGCAGCCGCCAGCGGCCAAGGCAAGACAAGCCCCGCCGGCGCTGTGGCGAAGGGGACGGCGACGGCCAATAAGTGAAGACGTCCTAGATCTAAAAATTTAGAGAGAGCCGCTGCGAACACTAAAGTGGCTACAAACGCCGAAAGCGCTGCGCCCACTGCGCCGTACAGCGGAATTAAAAATATGTAGAGAACTATCTGCAGCACTGAGCGTAAGAAGTTTATGAGAAATAGAGACTTGTATCTCTTCTCGGCCAGGTAGTAGCTATTCACTACGTTGAGAACCACAGTGGGCACCGCCGTGGCCGCCATGAGGGCTAGAGGCAAGGCCGCGGCTTGAAACTCACGTCCCAACAATGATAGCGGCACATACGGCATAGCCACCAACATAGCTGCAAGCGGCGCAGAGAGAGCCAACGCCAATCTACACGCAGAGGCGGCTGCCTCCCGCCTCCCAGAGTCCATGGCGGCGAGAGCTGGAGTTAACAAACCCACCGAGATGCCAGCCGCCGCAATTACCAACGACGACACGACCTGCGCCACGTACAACACCCCCGTCTCTGCCGCCCCGCTTATCACATAAACTGAAAGCACTCCGGCGAGTTGTGCCGTGAGCATTGAAGCTGATGAGACCCACAGAGGGACGCCAGCTTTTACAACTTCAATCGACGCGCCGATCCGCGGCTTGGTAAATACGACTTGTCTCAGTACAAATCCGGCGAACATCACTAGTGAAACAATACTCCCAGATATGTAGCTTATAACTACGCCCAGCCACCCCCACCCAGCCAACATTACCCCAACGCCAATTTTTACAAAGCTGCTAACCACATTGACGACGAATCTAACCTCAGTCCTATACATCGCCGTTGTGTATATGTTTAAGATGCCTACGAGGCCCACTACTACGGCAAGCGTTGCGGAGTATAGAGGGTCTGGCGTGGGGAGTTGTGTCACTATAAACACAGCCATTGCGAGCATTGGGATTCTAATCACTACAGAACTCCACAGATAAGTAGAGGCCGATGTTTTATCTCCACGTTTAAACATCTCACCGGCGTGTCTAAAAAGACCGGTTTCGACGCCTAGAGATGTTAGAGCGGCGACGAGGGAGCCTACGCTTACAATCGCCGCAGCAATCCCAAGCTCTGTCGCCCCCACTAGTCTCGAGAGTATAAACCAATACGCAGCGCCGAGTACGGCCAAGGCCACCTCCGACAAGAAGAGCCAAAACCCCCCGCGGTACTCAGCCAATTGGGGCATCTATCTCACAACCGGCCCACTATATATCTTCTCCACCCGCCTATTCTACAATCCGCCGCACCATTGAGAGAAACGCTGCCATGAAAAGAGTCTCGACGCCCAGCGCCGCCGTAATTAAGAAAAATATGTCTTCTTCCATAGGCGGGAGCACGCCCCCCGTGGCTAACTGCCACCCTAGATACGCCAGATACCCCAGCCCAAGTAGAGCCATTACCCCCCCGGCTAGGTACAATACGTAGGTATTTCTAATCAATACGTCCGCCAGCCCACTGCGCCACCCGGCGAGTATTTTCAATCCAACTCCCAACAGCGCCAACATATACCCAATAGAGACTAGAGAAACGCCCAATAGAGTTGTACGAATTCCGTGTTTGAAAAAGGGAATTATGCCTAGGGGGCTCCACGTTAGTACTAGAAAAAGCCCGAGGATAAACAAAATTACGCCAGGTGCCATCAACAAGAGCGTGGGCGCGCCGAGTAGAATATTTTTGAGGTGCCGGTAGCCGTCTCTAAAGGTGTGGAGCTTAGAGCTTGTGCCCTCTGCTCTGGGGTAATATGTAATTGGGACCTCTCTCACTCTAAGGCCGAGGCGAAGCGCCGCTCTGAGCATCTCTACTGCAAACTCCATGCCTCCCCCCTTTAAAAACGGCCTCATTTTTTCAAACGCCTCTCTTGTCATTGCCCTAAGCCCCCCGTGTGTGTCTGTAAACTTAGTCCCATGCGCGAGGTTAAACAACCACGTGAGTAGGGGGTTGCCTATTTTATGTAGCCACGGCATAGCCCCAGGCATTATCTTACCCATAAAGCGACTGCCCACGACGACGTCTGCCTCCCCCCGCTCTAACAGCTCTAGTAGCCTACCCATCTCTAAGAAGTCGTAAGTGCCGTCGCCGTCGCCCATCACTATATATCTCCCCCTAGCCTCCACCAGCCCCCTCATATAGGCGTTGCCATAGCCCAGTCTTTCCGGCACCACAACCCTCGCCCCGAGGCTCCTCGCGATCTCGGGCGTACGGTCTACAGAGTTGTCAGAGACGATAACCTCACATTCGAGGCCACGCTCTTTACAAAACCTCCACACTTTTTCAATACACAAGCCGATGGTCTTCTCTTCATTTCGCGTCGGAATCACCACCGACACGTCAACCACGCGGTAAAATCCAAAAAATTTAAAAAATTTAGCCACCAGCCACGTTATGAATATTGCCAACTCGACGGCGCGATTACAGCGCGACGAAGCCGCCCCCCGACGTTTTGTAAAGCCACCACAGGCACCCTATGAGTAGTCTCTACATTAGGCCCGCCACTCTCG
>JAWBJM010000028.1:0-21081 GCA_038832545.1 Pyrobaculum sp. | reverse complement strand
GTGAACGCAGTAAAACCATATTTGAGGAATATGAGGCTGGGTCAATCTTGTAGAATCGCCGACCTGCGCCGTGTAGCGGCAAGTTTGTCTTCCTCAAGTCGTAGCCGTAGAGGCCTACTAAGTCTCGGTCAGCCCAGGAGTTTAACACTTTGAATATATATAAGACTACTTCTCCCACTTCTACCTCTCTATACACCTCTACTTCATAGCCAGCTATTGCACTAGACACTCTAGGCACGTCGACCTTTTCAGAAGGGGCCAGCTCTACTGAGTATTTAGACACTTTGTCCACTTCGGCGCCGCTTACGCTGCCTAAGTTATATATCAAATCAACGGCGTCTATTGACAAAATATTAATTGTGGCGTATTTATGGTATTGTAGACATCTATGTGTATACGACTCTCTGTCTATGGCCACGGCCACTGTAGGGGGGTCTTCCGAAACTGGAGTATTCCAAGAGGCAGGCATTAAGTTCAAACGGTTGTTGGGGCACTTAGTGGCTAGCACCACCACGAGTCGAGGGTGTAGTAGGCGGTAGAACTTATCTCTATAAGTCACATGTCTCTGCATACTACTTCTCCACTATTAACACATAGGGGCCGCTCTCCTCAGACTCTAAAATCTTCACTTCGTTAATAGACATCAGCCGTCTCAACATGACGTAACAGACGTAGTCGTCAGTAATAATTTTAAACTTCGCACCCTGGGGGGCAGAGGCCAGAGCCGAGGCTACTGTCTTAAGTGGGTCTGGGCATTGCATTCCTGACACGTCGAGTGTCTGCATATATTATCATTCGTTATAAATTTTTAACTAGTAAACGAAGTAGTTAATATGGACGAAAAGCCTGTCTTTGAGACTAATCTCCCTTTAGACAAGGCGAAGAAAGTAATAGAGGTGTTGAGAGAGGTGTACGACCCGGAGATCCCCATAAATGTATACGACTTGGGCTTAATTAGAAAGGTGGAGCTTCAAGACGGCGTGTTGAAAGTAGTTATGACTCTCACAGCCGTGGGCTGCCCCGTGGCCGGCTATGTGGCTCAAGAAGTGGGATATGCAATTCAGTCGGCAATCCCCGAGGCAAAAGACGTAGAGGTAGAGGTGGACTTTGAGAAGCCGTGGGACCCCACTCAAATGACGCCGGCCGGTAGAGAGATGTTTAAAGCTATCTATGGCTACGACATAGTTGAGCAATACCAAGCGGCGCAGCAAGTCTAGACGGATAGGACGCCTGCTACAGACACAGCGGCTAAGAGCCATAGCGCATACATCTTCCAATTGATTTTTCTCCTCTGTATCCAAAGCGCCGCGGGGTGCCACCTAGCAACTTGGTATAGAATGTAGAGGTATACATTTACAAACGCCATGTACACAATCGCGTTTGACAAACCGTAGGCGTCGAGGAGGGCTATTGTCATCACGCCGTATAGAGACGCCGCTAGGAAGACGCCGGGGTATGAAAAAACCGCCGCCAGAGCAACATCTATTAGACTTTGAGCTAGACGCTCCAGATACGTCTTAGACTTCACCTCCTCAATACTTTTTTTAAAATCTTCGGGTGGGATTAGAGGTCCTTCTAACATGGCTAAAACCGCCGCCGTCGCCACTGAGAGCCAGTAGAAGATGTATACAGCGTAAAGCCACTTCATATATTTATAAGACTGAGGTTTTTAAAACTATGCTAGCAATAGAGGGCGGTAGGCCGATACGTAGTTCTCCAATAGTGGCTAGGCCGGTTATATACAGCGACGAGGTTTTAAACGCCATCGGAGAGGTGTTAAAGTCCGGCGTCTTGACTGCTCCACATGGCAAGTGGGTAAAGGCGTTGGAAAGAGAAATGGCTACATATTTAGGAGTGAAGTATGTATACGCCGTGGCTAACGGCACCGTGGCTCTACATGTGGCTTTAAAAGCCTTAGGCGTGGGGCCCGGCGATGAGGTGATAACAACGCCCTTCACCTTCGCCGCAAGCGCCACGGCGGTACTTCATGCAAACGCAGTGCCCGTATTTGCAGACATCAACAGAGAGACTTTAAACATTGACCCGTCGTCGGTGGAGGAGAAAGTGACAGATAGAACAAAAGCAGTGGTGGTTGTACATTTGGCTGGGATGCCCGCCGAGATGGACGAGATAAAGAAAGTTGCTGAGAGACATAATTTAAAAATAGTAGAAGACGTGGCGCAAGCTCTCGGCGCAGAGTATAGAGGGAGGAAGACAGGTACTATGGGGCATATCTCTACTTTTAGTTTCTACGCCACAAAACACATAACCTCGGGAGAGGGGGGTGCCGTCGCTACTGACATAGCTGCCTACGGCGAAAGGGCGAGGCTTATAAGATCACATGGAGAAGTGGCTAAATACAACTACGAGATGTTGGGGTACAACTACAGAATGGGGGAGATACAAGGAGTTCTCGCATATTACCAACTAAAACAACTACAAGAGCTCCAAAGAAAGAGAGAGGCCTACGTAAAGACGTTGTTAGAAGAACTCGCCCCCCTAGAGGGAGACCTCATCGCGGTGCCGAAGCCGAGGCCTTATATGAAACACAGCTGGCATCTAGTACAAATCTTATTAAACATAGAGAAGTTGAAAAAGCCTAGAGACTATATCGTCGATGCTCTAAGGGCTGAGGGGGTCGGCAATGTCTTCGTGGCGTACCCCACGCCTCTTTATAAAACGCCGCTTTTCCAACGCCAAGAGGGACACGGGAGGGGCTGCCCCTGGAGTTGTCCATTCTACGGCAAGAAGATTAGATACGACTCTCTGCCAAACGCCGAGTGGGCTGCCGAGAGGGTAGTTTCGTTGTTAGTAATGCCTAATCTATCTGAACAAGACGCAGTGGACACCGCCGCCGCGTTTAAAAAAGTATTACAGAACCTCAAGAGGTAGCCACCTATATATCTTTCGTATATTTTCTACACATATTTTATATATATCGTCTTTAGACAAAATCCCCGCCTCTAAAAAACGTCTTAATTTCGAGGCCAGTGTCCACGGCGGCATCACTGCGCCGGGCCGTGAATTGTCGTCGAGAAAGTCGCTCTCTACTACAAAGACAGGTCCCCACTTCAAAGCCTCTTCGAACTCGCCCCTCCGCCCCATGGGCACAGAGGGAGAGAGGCCTTTCATATAGGCGTAGCCTGCCAAGGCCCCCTCTATGTGGTGCATAACTACGCGCCTCGGCTCTATCCCCGCCTTCGACGCCAACTCAGCCACAGAGTCTACAGTCCACTGGCCGCCTCTCTCTAAGTGTAGATGTACCGCAGCGTCGACGTCTTTAGCTCTTGATAGAACGTATAGAATAACTTCGTTACATAGACTTAAGACATCTCTCCCCACCGACCAGTGGGGCCGGCCGAACTCGCCTATCCCCACCGCGCGCCCCTCTTCGACGTACTTAACAGCTAGGTCGACGGCCCATTTCATAAATTCCAAAACCTCTACGGGGCTCCAACCTGCCTCTAGGAGTTTTACACATTCGGCTGGGTGTACCCCCACTACGGCCCCCGCGGCCAGACCTGCCTTCTTTGCAATCTCGGCGTTCTGTACAGTGTGATCGTAGAGTCGCCTCACCCAATCTCTATCGCCTGGCCTCCCGCCTATCGACCAAGTCAAAAGCGAGACGAAGACAATCCCCCTGCCTCCAGCGGCCTTGAATCTCTTTACGACTTCAGCCGCCCCCAGCCCAGTGAGTTCATTTGCATGTGCGTGGTTGTCAAAGGCCATGGCGTAGAGTTAGAATATTTTTTAAAACTCGCCCGTCTATATCTGGAGTGTTTGTAGACAATTTAGTTTTTTCAAGTCTTCTTCTACATAGATTAAACTATCTACATTGTCTGAGATAGTAGAAAGAACTACTTCGTAGTCTAATACCTCGTCGTTGTTGAGATTTAAAAATCCACTTACAACTAAATACCTCAAACCTCGTCTATCCATTCGGATTAGTTTAAACAAGTCTTGAAAAGTCTTCACTGTGAATAACTCTTCTTCTCTAAAGCCGAGTCTTTTAAATATTGACAACGGCCCGATCTGTATAAATATCGACTTGTTTTTAATCTCTTGGAGAAGCCTTAAAAGTTTTTCTAAGTCTGTAGCGGCTATACAGAGTTCACCTCCTCGTACAATTTTAGCGTTGAGGTGTGGGTCGTAGACTATTTCAAAACTTGTAGTTTTTTCTTTTGTATAGACGTAAAATATGCCGTCTTCTAAAAATTCAATTAAATAACGTGGACTCGGCGGTTGGCTTCTAGATTTTTCAAGTTGTAGATAGCGGATTATATGACCTAGACTGTTTTTTCGATACCATATGTGGAATATGTGGTCGGAGATATAGTGTAGTTTAGTAGACCCCTCTTCCGAGACTAAGACCACTGGCCTTTCTTGCGATATTTGGTACAAAACGGAGTGTGCTAATTTTTCTAGATTGGGGAGAGAGTACGAAATCCCATTTATAGAGTCTATAACCAACGCCTCGTATCTGTATATATGTTCAATAATGTATTTAATTATATCTTCTCTAAAAGCCCGGGGGAAGTCTAAAAAGTTAAATTTTGTTAAATCTGCGCCTAGTCTAGCGGCGATCTTTTTTAAAAATTTTGGACTTTCTGTAGTAGAGATCCACAAGATCTTATCTGAAATTTCGCTGGCTATTTTAACCGCCAGCGTCGTCTTGCCAGCGCCTGGGGGTCCGTAGATAAGAGTCAGACCCTCACTAGATACCTTAAACATCTCCAACACATTGCGCCCTTGTAGTAAATCTTTTATCTCTTTCGGTGCTACATAGTGAGTATAACAATATCAGACCTCTCGAGCTTTCTTCACATATCGGCAGCGCCTGGCTACATCACATTTGTCTACACTACGCCGTTATTATACTTTATGGTCTATATCACAAAGCTTTTAAACAATTGATGTAGAAACGGCGTGGACGCAGTTCAATTGTTTAGGAATTTCTATTTTTCACTGGGGATTCCACTGAGAGCTATTGTAGAGTTTAAAATTAGGAGAAGGGGGGCTACGCTCGACGATATTTTTGAGAGGCCGTGGCTTTTATTTCACTACGTAGAACAAGACCTCGGGAGACACAACGCCGAGTTGTTAATTACGCTTTTTGTAGAATATGTGAAGAAATACGGCGTTAGTCCAAATATTGCAGCTGCTGCGTTGAAAAGCCCCGAGGGGTGGAAAAAATTTGTAGAGTATCTAGAAAATCTATGAAGAATCTATTTCAGGGATTTGTCTTAATATACGGCCCGCCTGGTTCTGGTAAAACTTCACTTGCTCTATACGCCGCATCTCAGATAGGACAGAGGATTTTATACATCGGCTTCTACGAAACAGAGAATAAGGTAAAGTTGAAAATTTCAAGCCTTGGATTAGACCCGTCGAGGTATATTGTATTAGACTACGTCTCTATCTCTGACACAGACATATTGTTTTCTAACGTTGTGGAGAAGTTTTATGAATATTCACCAGATGTAGTGATTTTAGATGGGATAAACGCCCTCCCCCAGAGTAGAGAGGCGGCGTCTTTACTCTATAGAGTATTTCAAACCCCTACAATTGCAATAGGGGAGGAACATTTGGGAGCATCTCACTTCGCCTATGTGGCCGACACGTTGTTAGAAGTGGGGCAGTTTTTCCACAGAGAGGCGAGGTATCGGAAGATAAGAGTTATAAAAACTAGACTTACTCCACCTCAAGGCACAGAGCTCTACTTCACAATCACCAACCGTGGTGTGCGTATAATAGAGAGGTGGTCTAAAAGCAAGTTGGGGAATAAGACTGTGGCGTCTCCCTCTGGGAGGAGAGTAGTGCTGTCGAGCGATTTGATAAGGTCATTGACAAAAATTAGAGGAGAAATTAAAAGACCTGGCCTCGTCGCCGGAAGTAGAGTGGCGGCGTTTATATGTAACAAACCGACTTGTCTAAGACTTAGTGCTGCATATCTATGCGACTACTTAGAGACAACTAAAGTAGCGGTGTTTTCTATATACCCATACATTGGCTACGTCGCTAAACAAATGGGATGTGAAGTAGAGGAGGTGGTGATGCCTGCGTCAAAATTGGGAGAGGACTATGTGTTGGAAGAGAGTTTGTCAAAGGTAGGCGAGGCATCGGTGGTGTCTGTATACGGCCTCGAAGAGGTGTATTATACATATGGTCCAGAGCGTGTTGCGTATATTTTAGACTATATACATAGCGCTTTGCCTGAATCTGCTCTGTTGGCTACGTTTATGGGAATGGAGCCGGTTGTAGAGTTATTAACTCTTTTTAATACTGTGTGGCGGTACCTACCAGATAGAGCAGAGATTGTGCAATCTGCATATGGCTGGCCTGTTAGATATTTAAAAATTAGAGAAGAGGAGGGAGTGTTCTACTTGTCATAACTTTAATATCACTTATTGAAAACATCTGTGGATCCTAAACACGCAATTGTTGATATTTTGAGAAGAGAGGGCCCCATGCCTATCTACAGATTAGCAAAAGAGCTAGGCCTCTCCTACGGCGCAACTCAGTGGTACGTCTTTACGCTTGAGAGAGAGGGAGTTGTGGAGACAGCAAAAGTGGGGAAGAGGAGGTATGTAATGCTAAAGACCGCAGACTGGATGAGCAATATAAAGGTGTCAGATGTATTAGAAGAGTTTATGCTCACGTTAGCGGCTTTCGGCGTCAAGCCAGACATGGCTATAAAAGAGGCTATAGATATCCTAGAGAAAAAGGCGCCGCACGTCGCCGAGCTCCTCCAAAAGATGATAGAAAAGAAATAATTGTCACACTACCTTACCCGGGTTGAGGACGTTGTATGGGTCAAACAACTTCTTTAACTCTGCCATATATTTCAAAACCTCCTTGCCTAGTTCAATAGCTATAAGTTCTTTCTTCAAAACTCCAACACCGTGTTCGGCGGAGGTGGTACCGCCTAGTTCTACTACTACTTTCGCCATCTCTTTTAAAAACTTGTTGAGTTTTTCCACACTCTCATCTTTTCTAAACCAGGTGGCTGGGTGTATATTGCCATCTCCTACGTGGCCGCCTAGGAGTAATGGAACATTGTGGCGAGATGCTAAGGCTCTTAGCGTACGCACTGCCTCTGGGAGTTTAGATATGGGAACAGCCACGTCTTCAATTATTAAAGTCCCTCCCTCTCTCTGTGCTAGAGAGATTTGGCCGTAGAACAGCCGCCTCCGTGGCTCTAGTAATTTCATAGAGGCCTCCCACCCAGTGGCTACTTGCGCCAGGCGGCCCCTCACTATCTTTAACACTCTGTCTAGAATTACCTCCTCTAAGCCTTTGTAAGCCTCGACTCCTATGAATAACGCATTTTTCTCCTCTAGCCCCACCACCGGCGCGGTGGTGGCGTCTAAAAACTCTGCAAACAAAGGCACTATGCCGGCGGAGCGTATCTTCACTATGTCTTCTACTAATTTCTCAACGTCGTCGTAGTATAACAAAGCCGCAGCGGCTGATTCAGGTATAGGCGCAAGTTTTAAGACAGCCTCGGTCACTAAGCCGAGAGTCCCCTCGCTCCCAACAAACAGCCGAACTAAATCATATCCATTACGACATTTATAAGTCCTACACCCAATCTTCAACACGTCCCCCCTCCCAGTCACCACTCTAAGGCCGAGGACCCAATCTCTCATAGAGCCATACTTCACCCCCCTCATCCCACCAGCTCCGTTTGCCACGGCTCCGCCCACAGTGGCAGCTCTCACAGAGCCGGGGTCTATGGGGAAGAAAAAGCCGTATCTATACAACTCGCCGTTGAGTTCGTCGAGTCTAACGCCAGGTTGACAAATCGCCACTCCATCTACTGGTTGGATTTCGAATCTAGTCATTTTTTCAAAACTAACGACTACGCCCGGCCTTGTAACTGCGGCGTTGCCCGATAGACTCGTGGCGCTGCCTTGTGGAAATAAAGCCACTCTATTTTCAATAGCCCACTTTACTAAATCTACCACCTCCCCCTCATCTACGGGGAAGACAACACCCAAGACGTTAGTCTCTGGAGGGGCGAGAGAGGCATCTCTTGCGTATAAAGAGACTAAGACAGGGTCGTCTATAAAACGGTCCCCAAACTCTCTTTTTAAAAACTCCATACCTCAACGGTGACATTTCTTTAAAGCTTTAACCGCCTTTGAACAACATGGCGGGCCCGGTGGGATTTGAACCCACGACTTCCGCTTGGCGATCCAAACTGCGGCTCCGAAGGCCGCCGCTTCGGCCCAGCAAAGCTGTCTAACCGGGCTGAGCTACGGGCCCTTGAACACAGCACTTGGCAGAATTTTTTATTTTTTTCGCCGTATTGCTGCCACTAATTTTTTAAACTAAAGCAGTTATTTACAAGGGGCGGGGGGCTGCGCGGCGTGCCTGCCGCGCTCCGCATGAAGCGGACCTAGGCTAGGGGGCCCGTAACTGAGGCCGGGCGGCGTCTACGCCCGGCGGACTGTCTAGGCTTACCGAGGACCCCCGGTCCAGGTGGGCGCCGATCCCCAAGCTACCTCGGCCGTAGGGCCGGGGGGACTTGGGTACGTAGGGAAACGGCGGAGGTCCGGGAGGGAGCACGCCTAACCTACGGTCGGCGCGTTGCCTGGGGCGCCGGGGTGAGAGACGCCTAGACAGACGCCGGGTGTAGACGTCGTCGGTCTCAGGTCGCCGCCCCGTTAAAGAATGTGTACTCCACTATGGGATAGGTAGACATCTACTTCAAGCCTTACGCCGTATTTATCTGGAATATAGATGCCCGGCTCTATTGTAAATACCATACCTGGCATTAACACATGGGGGGAGTTAGGCGAAACGTCTGGAGGCTCATGTATCTCTAAACCCAGCCCGTGCCCCGTCCTATGTATAAAAAACTGACCGTAGCCTCTCTGAGAGATAAATGAACGGGCGGCGCTATCCACCTCTGACGCATAGACGCCGGGGCGTATGGCTGCAATGGCTCTTTCTTGTGCTTCTTTAACTACGTCGTAAATCTCTCTATATAAAGGCGGCTCTTCTCCATAGAAAAATGAAAAAGTCAAATCGCCGTAGTATCCTCTATACGACGCAGAGACATCTAAGACTACGGCTTCACCAAATTGTAGTTTTTTCCCAGTGGGGCCTTGGTGTGGATAGGCAGTGTTTACGCCGAATTGTACAAGAACTGGCCCAGGTTCAAGACCTCTTTCAACTAAAACCCTCTTTATCTCTAACGCCAAGTCGGCCTCAGACCTACCTTGCTGCAATTCAATTAAATCAACTACCTCTCGAATCCTCCTAGCAGCTTCTCTGATATATACAACTTCTTCTTCTCTCTTCACTGCCCGTAGAGTATATAACAAATCGTCTGCGATTCTATAGTCAACCGCCCCCAGGGCCCTCTTTATTATTTCGAAATGTCTTAGAGTAGTGCCACCGTCTATATAAACTACCTCGGCGTTTTGACACCCAGCGGCTGCCTTTTTCAAAATCTCGGCTGGGTCTTCTCCGTCTTTGTATAAAAAAACCTCTCCGCTCTTCACTCTCCCGGCGTCTACTGCCGGTATGACTACAGCTATGTAATCTCCACATTTTATAACTGCTTTAAACCTTTCATAAGTCTCTAACTTTACGCCTGTGAAGTATGTAAAGTTTGCAGTTGTAGTGGCGATTATCATTACTCAATATATATCTCAACTTTTTCTAGCTTTCTCTCTCTTACTCTCCAAGCTGCGACGCGCCATGTGTATATATCTGCGATTATCCACACGACTCTCCACAGCCCCATATAGTAGATGTCTATGGGGCTGGGGACAGGTTCGCCGGGATGTGTATGAAAAATAGCCACGTGTTCCAACTCGGCGGCTTCTAAAAACGCTATGTATATCTCTTCAGGATCTAGCCGAAAGGCGTATTTACTCCTTGCCGTGTTTTTCATCCACCTCCACTTCTTTACCTCTCCACCTACTCCAAAGAGAAAGGCTACGCATTCAACTTCTTCTCTACATATAGACCTAGCCTCTTTGAAAAAATCACTAGGTATTTTCACAGAAGTGGGACGTAACGAACTACAGAGGCGTTTTTAGATAGACTAATTGTCAATTTTTCAATCTTCACGCCGTCGCCTTTTACCACAGCCACCGTTAAACACTTCCCCTCAATATGTAAATGTGTATACGCGACAATTGCATCTCTATTCTCCTCTGTGATATCACCCAAGTCTATAAATCCATCAGACAACGCCAATAACACGCCGAGGCATTGATGCCCCGCTTCACTATGGCTCCTCCTTGCCTCCAGATACTCCACAAGTGCGCTGGCTACCACCTCGCTTCTAGTGACGCCGAGCTCTATAGACAACTTCTCTAAGGCCTCCGCCACTTCTTTAGGCAAAGAGACGCCAAAACGACGCATAGTTTTATATAATCCAGATATATATATGTCTAATATACATACAGTATGACTTGTATCGGCATTGTAGACACAACATTTGCAAGAATAGACCTAGCCGCCGTGGCTATGGACGAGTTAAAAAACTTAATGCCCGATGTCTTAATAAAGAGACTGACAGTCCCCGGTATAAAAAATACGATATGGGCTGCGCTTCAATTGTCGAAAGAGGGCTGCGACGCAGTGGTGGTTTTAGGATGGGTGGGCCCCACTCAAGTGGATAAATACAGCTACTTAGCCACTTCTATAGGTTTAATACAGCTTCAAATCGCCACTGGCGTATTCGTATTAGACATAACTATACACGAAGAAGAGGGCGGGGGAGATGAGAAAAAATTAAAAGAAGTCGCCGTGGATAGGGTAAAAAAACACATGTGGAATCTATACCAAATACTACGTGGAGATCTTCAACGCTACGCGGGTAGAGGACTGAGACAAGGCTATCCACACGCCGGTGAAATAATTTGAATTTTATAAAAAACCTCATATACAACATATATTAAAAATCATATAGTAGTTAAAGAGTGAGACGCGTAGTAACTTTATAAAGTTTATAAAAATTAAAATAGTTTTAAGTCTAGATTTCCATTTTAAAATTTTTAGGAAAATATATTTAAAGCTATAAAAGAAATTAAACGAGGCGGCTACGGCAATTCCCCCCACACGTCCCCCGTCGTTGCCGTAGTCCCGCCTCTTTTTTAAAATAGTTTAGACAATATTACCGCAATTACCCCACTGAGGAAAATTCCGTCGAATACTCCAGCGCCTCCTATAGACATAAAAGGAGGTCTATGTTTGAGAATTTTTCGTAAATTAAACAAATCTGCGCCTATAATTGTTCCATATACAGCGATTATATATGCCGCCGCCGGGCCCCCGCCAGTGGGTAAAGAGGTTATAAGTGCAATAATAGGCGGCGCAAAGGCGGGGGTAACTACGCCGACTGTGGGGATAACTTTACTTATGAGGTATATCAAAATAGAGGCGACAGCTATTGATAAATACAACAGGGGGTTGGCAAAGTAGAGGAGTAGATATGTAGCTATGATAAAAGGCACAACGGCGCCTCCGATATTAATTGCTAAATACGACTTTTCTTCTCTAAGGGCTACTCTAGGTATTGGTATAGGTATTCCCATTACGTAGATGTAGTCTACAGTGGGTATGAAATGCCTCTTTGTAAATGTATATATAACTACATTTACAGGACTGAGAGAAAGACTTAGTAGCGTAATTGAAGTAGCCATTAGATAAGCCGAGATGTTTGACACTCCGGCGGCCTTTAAGATCTCTGCAAATGTAAATGCAAAAAATGGTGTGAGTAAGACCGCCGAACTTGCGTAAATTATTCCCAATTTACCGTGGAAGGGGAGGGCGATAACTACTCTCATCTACGGACTGCTCTTGAATAGGCGGCTTCTGCTATGTCTGCCGCGTATCCAACTATTGAAGACGCCTCGTGCATAATAGCCGCCGCCTCTTGACAAATAGATTGTAGTGTCTCTTTGGCTAAATCTGCCCTCTTTAACAAAACTTCAAGGGCTAGGTCTTCCTTATTTTGTAGAAAAGCGGCGTACGCCTCTTGTAAAAATTGATGTACTTTTTTAAAAGCTGTGTATACATCTGCCAAGCATTTAATATCGTTTTGAAAATAGAAATTTGTGGCGCGGTCTATTGCGTCGCCTATATGTTCTAAATTTTTTATCACAATTACATAGTCTACGTAATGCTCTGGCTTTTGTACAATATTTCTCTTTACAGTTCTTAAAGAGAAGAAATATAATCTATCCAATTGGTCGTCTAGACGGAGGATTTCGCCTACTAGACTCCTCTTCTGTTCTGACAACATTTTAAGAAATAACTGAAACATAGCGTCTACAGTAGTATACATACTTCTCACAGCTTCATCTATGTCTATGTCCTCTCTTGTGACGATACGTAGTTTCAAAACGCCGCCGACTTCCATTAACACAACGCCGGGCAGCTTGCCCTCGATTTTTGAAATAGCTTCAGATAGATTTCTAGTCTCTACTTCTATTTCATCTACGCCTTCTATATAGTATGCGATTATGTCTCTAACTAATTTCTCTACATTGTCACATTTTACTCTAACACTGTGTCCCTCTCCTTTTCCAGATTTTGGAAGTATTGTAATTTTATTTCGGTCTACTATCACCGCCACAAGTGAGCCTATCTCTAAGCCGTTTAGTTCTACCCACTCTTTCGGTAGAGTTATTCCAAAAGACCTCTCCCCCACTCTAATTATTTTTCTAAATTCCACAAGTATTCACCACTATATATAATTTATCAGTCTGGGACGGCTCAATCATATTTCAAAATCGGTAGTGGTCATCACGACTTATTTAAGCAATGTATTTAAGTACTTAGCCAGTGGGTATAGAGTATCTGCTCTAATCACTACATCTGTAGATCTAGCCACTTCTTCACTTACGGGGTTAAATGCTATAGAGAAGCCTGCTTTTTTCAACATGGGGAGGTCCGCCTCGCCGTCACCTATCGCTACTGTATCTTGCCACGACGCGCCGAGTAGACTTAAAATCTCCTCAGCGACCTGGTCTTTATTTCTATCGCTGACTGATACAGCAATGGTGTTGACTGCGCCGTCTTTATACACCAACTCATTTACTACATAGAAGTGAAAACACCGTGCTAACTTTCTAGTGTACCCCACCCCCGCAGAGAGAGCGATTGAATAGACGCCAGAGTTATGAAGTACTTTACAAAGAGTATCTAGCCCCTTAGTTGTTTGAAAATACGCCTCTACAAATCTACGTGGTGCTCCATGCCACAATAAAACGTCGTATAGAGCCCACTCATAGTAGTCAATGACCCCAAGTTTGTAGAGTAGTTTATTCAACTCCCCATCGGTGCCCAAGACATTATGTAATCTCTGCCAAGCAGAGCGGAAGGGCGTTATGACCCCGTCAACGTCTAGAATAACCGCCTTATACTTCATTCTCTATACACTCTAATAGCCTTAGAGGGACAGTGGAGCTCTGCCTCTCTAACAGATTCTTCTAACTCATCAGGCACCACGCCGACCTCCACACCGTCTCTTGCATACTCAGGAGAGACCACAGGTTTGCCGCCCTCGCCTTGGATAAAGACTGTGGGGGCGTAGAACATACAGAAATGCGCCACGACACATTTAGATCTATCGATCTTCACTTTAAGAGGCATATAGCTCTGTCGAAGTTAATTTTTATCTATTCCTAAGCTTTTCAACAAAGCCGACTTCACGTCCGCTACATACCCAGGCTTAGTCACTCTACACGGCTTCGCGCCGCATAAAGCCCCCTCAAATTTCAACAACTTCTCTTTAATTTCTACGCCCCATCTATAGCCCCCCAGAGATAGATCACTCTTCACAACTCTATGACATGGCAGTATTACATACAGAGGGTTGTTGCGCAGTAACACTCCCACAGCTCTTGGAGACATGTCTAAGACTTCGCCCAGCGCTCTATAAGTCGTGACAAAGCCCCTAGGAATGCTGAGAAGCCATATAAGTCTTCTATCTACATAGTTGAAATCTATCAAGTCTATAAAATCCTCGAGACTCACCCATCGGCTACAGACAGGTTTAATAGTAATACTGGAGTAATCCCAGCCCAGAGTCACCGGGCCGTACTTGGCGCAAAACATAGAAATATTCACTTCTATAGTAAAAATGGTCAAGGTTAAACTCGGCGGAGTATTAGTGGCGTTAGCCGGCGGCGTCTCTGAGATTGAGGTAGATGGGACAACCGTGAGAGATGTATTGAGAAATCTAGCCGTAGTTTCTCAGAGACTATACGAACGGGTTGTAAAACCAGATGGAAAGTTGAGAGCTGATATATACGTCGCAGTTAATGACGTAGATATTAGACTCCTAAACGGGCTCTCTACACCAGTGAAAAAAGAAGATGTCGTGCTTGTGCTAGCCTATATACACCCAGGCTAGCCCTCTCCCTTCTTTCTATTGTCTACAACAACAACAGGTACTTTCCTACTCTCAGCCTGGGGAAGAGCTGTGTTTGAGTGGGGGTCTGCAATGACAACCTCTTGGCGGTAGTATACTACGCCTTTTGGTATTTCTTCTTTTGCAAATATTGCCCTCAGCAGTAGAGCGGACCCGAAGAAGAGGAAGGTAGCCATACCTGTCAACACGGCACTCCAGACACTGGCGTACTCTAGATATGCCTCGATTGGGCTAAAGGGTATTATTAATCTCTCGTTTAACACCTCTCTAACGGCCCATATCCCATTGACTACAAACCATACTAAAAGACCGGCGAGGCCCCACCTTACGAAAAAGTCTCCTAGCCACTCTCCCAGAGGCCTCCTCGGAGGTAGAGAGGCTATAAACGCCAAGGTGAAGGCGATTATCATAAACCACATCCACCCACCGAATACGGGATGTGACATCAATTGAGACAGCGTCTTAAAAACGTTTATCAACTCCATTGAATTATAAAAAGGGCTCAAAATATAAGTGTAGTGTTTACACAATACAATGTATATGTATAAATAGAGAGCTATACCTTACCATGATACTAGCTAACGACGAGTTGAAAAAATTAATTACACTAGGCCGTTTGAAAATTGACCCTCTGTACCCAGACGCCGTGAGAGAGAATGGACTAGACCTCCGTATAGGGGGCGAGTACGCCATATATGCGTACGAGGGCTCTGTGGTGAGGCCTTGTGATCTAGAGGACGCGGCTCATTTGTTTAGAGTGGTGAAGGGGGAGGAGGTGGTGATCCCCCCGAGGAATTTTGTGTTGTTGACTACGGAGGAGTATGTCAAAATGCCTGACGACGTGGTGGGACTCGCCAATCTGAGGTCTACTCTAGCTAGATACGGCTTGGTCATACCCCCCACGGTCGTAGACGCGGGCTTTGAGGGAAATATTACAATAGAGGTGGTGAACGAGTCCCCAAATACAATAGTGTTGAAGAGAGGTATGAGATTCCTACACTTAATATTAGTAAAGGCGGAGGGGAGGGCGTTGTACCAAGGCGCCTACCAAGGCCAGAGAGGTGTCAGGCCGCCGAAGGGGCTGAGAGCCGAGTGTCCCTAAACGTCTTTTGGACACCGCTCGGCGTTTTTAGTAGATATGTCTAACACCTCTACTGAGTCTTTGACTAGAGCCACCTTTGGCTTAGTCTTTTTGTAAGGCCCCGCTGTAGATGAAAAAATTGTGTAGACAGAGCCGTCGTGGTGTTGTGCACAGCCGCTCTGGACGTATGTGTGTCCTCTTATGAGAATCTTGGTGCCGTGTGTTTTATGAAACGCCGCAGTCGCCCTACGCCCAAAGAGCCAGGCCCCGGCGCCCCTCGGGCTGGGGGCGTAGTGGTCACAGAGACAGGGGTCGTTCCACAGTATTTGAAACGCCAGGGGGTGTCTCGGCTCTATTAAGTCAGTGGCCTTAGCCACTTCGTCTATAGACGCGGGCGTCATGTCTTCTCTAAAAGGAACGCCGCCATGTAGAGCCACTATCTCTCTATTGACTACAGCCACAAGCGGCAGAGAGGCGAAGGTTTTTTCAAACTCTTTATAAACTACTCCACATCTACGTCCAAGTTTGTCACACAACTCATCTAAAAAACCCCACTCGGCGTTCATAATCGGCGACTCGTGGTTTCCACGTAGGACTACGGCCTTCCCGTCGAGCATTAACTCAAATACTTTAGTAACCACCTCCAGCCCCCTGTCTCCCCTATCTACGTAGTCTCCTAAGAAGAGATATGGGGCCTCCCACTCTGCGAGAATTTTCTCAAGTGTGTCAATGTCTCCGTGTAAATCGCCGACGGCTAGATATCTGCCTTGTATCTGTAGAACTAATGAAGAGGCCCTCTCTCTGACCTTGGCCAATAGGTCAATAATTCTATCTACGCCCTCCATAGCCTCGCCGCGTTATTCTCTACGACTTCTATTACATATTCACGCGTCGACCCCCACAACTCGGCGAGTTTTTCAATAGTCTTCTCTATGGCGGGGGGCGACAGCCTCAGCCCTCTGTATTCATAAGGCCCGTCGCTTTCTAGAACTACAATACGTCTATCCGCCGCCTGCGCCACGGCTTGGTGTTTTTTCTGAATTACCACGGCGGGGTTAATAGAGATGTAGTAACCAAGGTCTTTAACAACATCTAGTAGCTGTATAGGGCCAGTGTACCAATGTATCAATGCCCTGTCTACATCGGCTCTTCTCAACTCCTCTACTACATCCCACCAGGCGTCTGGGGCGTGTATATTAACCACTAGTCCAAATTCTCTAGCCTCTTTTAGAAATATACGGAAGTACTCTAGCTGTTTTTCAAAACTCTCAGGTACAAATTTTTTATCGAGCCCCACCTCTCCTATACACTCCACCTCTTCTTTTTCAATTAGTTTAACAACTTCGCCTAGCTCTTTTAAATCTGTCTTAGCCACTCTCCAGGGGTGTACCCCAAGACATTTTACAACGCCGCCTATCTCTAAGGTCTTTTTCGAAGAGGCTAAGTCGTCTGAGACACATACAAGCCTCCACTGTCTAACATACGACTCTAACTCCACCTGCGGAAATTCATGACAGTGTATATGGTTGTCAAACACGTAGTATTGAAACTCTAGATATATTAACACTGTCTCATGTATACATACGTCGTGTATAGCTTAGGAGAGCCGCCGTAGGGCCCGGGGTCGCCCCTTACTATTTTATTTATAGGAGACCCCCTCAAATCTTTACCCACCCCCACGTAGAGGACTACGCCTCTCGGCACAGATGAGTCTGCCACTGCATTTAATACTACAGAGCCCCACTCGTTGTATATCTCTACACAGCCGCCTACGTAGTCGTCTGGGTTTATATAAACCACTGGCTTTGGCTCGCCGTATATATCTCTAAACTGGCTATTAGTGTAGCGCGGGTCCGCCGTGAAGGTAAGGACGTATCGATCTCTCGGCGGCGGTCTGTAATGAGGCAGGGGGGGCAGCCCCCTCTCCTCTGCGGCGCCGCTGTAGAACTCCACTTTGCCGCTCTTCGTGGGGAAGCGGTAGTAGTCAGGAGGCTTTAACTCAACGACGCCTTTTATTCTCAACTCGTCGACAGAGACGCCCGTGTCTTTAATTGCGTTGTCGACCGCTGCCCACGGGTCTTCTACAAATAGGGGGTGGTTTTCCAGTCTCAATAACTTAGCCAATTTTCTCACTACCCAGACTTCGTCTCTAGCCTCGCCCATTGGCGAAAAGACAGGTCTATTGTAGACTAAGTAGTTATGCCAGTAGCTATATACTACATCTTCTTTTTCTAAATACGTCGGCGCCGGCAGTACTATGTGGGCCGACTCGGCGGTCTCGTCGAAAAAGGGGCTGTGTACGACAAGCGTTGAGTCGCCCCTAGCCGCGGCCTCTGCTATTTTGTCTCCCTGCGGCAGCGTCAACACGGGGTTTGCATTCCAGACATAGACTAGAGAGAACTCGGCGATTTTACGCCCAACTGCCCCCATAGAGACCACTCTAGATGGCTGAGAGATATGTAGACCTCTTAGGTATTTAAAATCGATCCCCCAAGCCCCTGAGTTTGAGTAGAAAAAGCCGCCGGGGTCTCCGAGCACTGCGTGGAGTAGTGAAATAGCCCTCGCAGCGTCTCCGCCATTTTCTATACGGCTCAGCGCCAGTCCAATCACTGAGACAGGCCTCTCTGCGTAGAGCTCAACGAGTTTGTAAAAAGTCTCTCTATCAACCCCCGTCTCTTCCTCGACTAGACGTGGGGTAAATCTCTCTACGTAGTCTCTAAATTTTTCAAAACCCGCCGTGTGCCTTTCTATAAAGTCTCTGTTGTAGAGATCTCTATGTATAAGCTCTCTAGCCACCCCAAGGGCTAGCACTACGTCTGTGCCGGGGCGCACCAACACTGGGATGTCTACATTTTTCATAGTGGTGTTCCACACCACGTCGACGGCAGCCGTCTTTTTCCCACTCCTCTTCGCCAGCACCCAGCCGTGGATAAAAGAGACAGAGGCGTCGAGTGCCCAGAAGACCACAGGCCTTTTGACAAGCTCAGAGGGCAGAGCGCCGTAGCTACGCCCCCAGTGTAGTTTTATAGCCTCGTGCCCCTCTGAGCTACATATTGAATAGTCTGTAGATGCAGTCTTTAATGCGTTGAAAAGCCGGGCGGGGTAGTACCAAGTCAAAAGGCCTTGATTCCCGTCGTAGTCAATATGGATTATTCTCTCCGACTCCTCTCTCCACATCCTCTCTGCAATTTCCTCTAGGACGCGGCTCCAGCTAGCCTCGACGGTCTGTCTCTCCCCTCTTAAAAGTGGTCTCTTTATTCTCTTCGGAGAGTAGACACGTTTGACGTCTCCAGCGCCTCTGGCGCATGTAAAACCCAAAGTGGGCATTTTGTCCACTGGGACTAGCCTTTTGCCGCTTGGCGAATCCATTACTTTAAATATACAAGTATCAAAACAATCTCTTGTACAAGCCACATAAGTCATACCTTTCCCATTCTCCTATGTAGTCTTCTCAAAAAACTGCCTAAGGCGGTCTGTCCTGGGGGTGTATAAAATCTCCGGTGGCCCCTCCTCTACAATCCTCCCCTCTTCAAAAAACACAACGCGATCTGCCACTTCTTCGGCGAAGTCAACTTCGTGAGTGACTAACATAGTAGTGCCCCCTTGGCCACTCTCTCCAAGACTTGGAGTACCTCTTCTACTAACTCTGGGTCGAGGGCTGAGGTGGGCTCGTCTAGCATCAAGACTTTAGGTCTTATGGCTAAAGCTCTGGCGATTGCAACGCGTTGTTGCTGCCCTCGGGAGAGTTGGAGAGGGTAGGCGTCCCATTTATCTAATAGACCAACTAGCCCCAGAGCCTCTCTCGCCCTCTCAATCGCCACGTCTTTAGGAACTTTGTGGACTTTTATAAGTGGTAGGACTATATTATCTACAACTTTTAGGTGTGGAAAGAGATTGTAGTGTTGAAACACAAACCCCACTTTTTTACGTACCTCCATGACTGTGGAGGGGTTGACCTCTACGCCGTCGATCACCACTTTCCCACTCTTTGGCTTTACGAGCCATATTAAAGACCTTAAAAATGTAGCCCGACGGCCCCATTATGACAATTTTCTAACCTTGTACTACGTCAAGGTTGATGCCTTTTAAAATCTCTACGTCTCCATAGGACACTTTTAACTCACGTACTGACACAATCATATCACTCCCCTCCTCAGATAGCCCGGAATTGCGTATTTTTTCTCAATCCAGTGGCTAATTTTAACCATGGCGTAACATATGGCGAAGTATACAGTAGCCGCTATGCCTCAAAGTAGGCGAATTTAGAGGCTGAGTAGTAATCAGCTCTTCTAAATATATCCGGCGGCACTACGCCTATTACAGCCACGAGAGAGGAGTCTTTTATAAGTAGGATTAATTCATTCATCAAAGCGGGCGTCGCAATTCTTAAAGCCTGTGGCATAATTATATATCTAAATGTCTCTGTTTTTTTAAAGGCGTACGCCTCGGCGGTGAGGTGTTGTTCTACAGGCATTGCCTGCACTGCCGCTCTGAAAATTTCTGCTTGATACGCTGCGCTGTTAAGCCCAAGGGCAATGACACCGGCTGTGAAGGAGTCGATATTTATGCCGAACTCTTTAAGGTAGCCGCCCACTCCGAAGTAGACTATAAAGATCTGAACTAAAAGTGGAGTTCCTCTAAAGGCTTCTACATACCCAGAGGCAAGCCATGTGAATAGCTTAGATTAAGAAAAATCTAACTAAGAGTAGTAGAGACCCTAGAACGAGTCCAATTATAAACGCCAATAGTGCTAACGATAGAGGGATGCCAGGCGTTACGGTGAGTAATGCTTCGTAGTAGTACTGTATATTCATATAACAGTGATAAATCACTTATTAATCTATAGTCGACGCCCCTTATGATTAGGGCTTTAGATATAGAGAGAGACGTCAAGGCAGTAGTGATTAAATACAAATTAACACACCTCGCCAACGTAGAAATAGCTGTAGTCTACAACGAGTCCACCAGGTCTAAAGCCATTGCGAGAATTTGGGGTCTACATAAAGTATTTCAAATAGTCTACGGCACAAAGCCTCTATATGTAATAGAACTTCTGCCACGTTTTTCAAAACTTACGTGCGGCGAGAAATTAAAAATAATAGCGCATGAACTGGCGCATATACCAAAGACGGCGAGTGGCTCTCTTAGGCCACATAATAGAGCCTTTTGGCGAGATTATAGAATATTATATAAATTATTTAGATGTGAAGACTTTACCTCTTTGTTAGGTATATAAATGGGGGGCGTGGGATTATCAATGTACTTTCTTGCAGACCAAAGGCTAAAGGCCGCGTCTGAGAAATACTCAGCGGCGCTGGCTATGAAGTGTAGAACAGTTTACCAAATCTATAAGTTGTATAAACAAGGGCTAGTTACTAAAGTCGTGGGGGAGAGGGCGAGAGAGATTTTAGAGAAAGACTGCCCAAAAGAGTTAGTAGAGTTGATAGCCCCGACAGTGGATTAAAGCCAGCCCCTAACTTTCATCGCTTTGTAGATTCTATCTAGTGCTGTGACTATTGCTGCGTCTCTCATTGTCCATTTTTCTCGTGTGGCTTTTTCGTATACATTTTTTACGTTTTTAGACATTATCTGTTCTAGT
>JAWBJM010000027.1:0-21197 GCA_038832545.1 Pyrobaculum sp. | reverse complement strand
GTCTAACGGAGCTAGCGCCACGCCCCATCTAAAGATAAAAGACCCCACGCCGTAGAGATCGTTCACTCTTGGGGGGGTGACTATCGTAAGAGCAACTGAGGGAATTATAAAAGCCCAAATGACGCCGTTTTTAAACAATATATAAGACGCCGTGTACAACACTGTTAAAAACACCCCCGTCTTGACGTCGTACTTCTTCCTAGACCTGGCTCCGTCTATTCTATAGAGTAGAGAGTACACCGACGCCAGTGGATAAGTGGCCAGTGCCTCTATGGGGCTTGTGGCAGTGGGGAGGAGTAATATGCCGGCTAAAGTTAATAAATTAGGCGCGAGGCCGGGACTCCGTCCAACCCCCTTTATATATAACAAACCATAGAGAATAGAAAATGCTAGATATGCAACATAGCCGATCCAAAAAGAAAAGACTAAGCCAGTTATAAATAAGATAAGTAATACACGCGAGGCCGCCACACTGGGCGCCGCGTTGATAAACCCAATTATTTGTATATACATTACGGAGAGATAAAACGCGAGTAGTGCAGAAGACATAAAGAAATTATGGAGGTGGAAGAGAGGCGGAGACATGCCGAGTAGAAATAAAACAAAAGAGAGATACAAGGCGACTTTTGAAATTTTTACAACTTCTACCGTGGCCCAGTAAAAAACTGCCCTATCAGAAACGCCTATTTTGTACCACATGATCTAAGCAGCGTATAAAAATATGGAAATGGTGCGGCCGCCGGGACTTGAATTCCCGGGAACTACTCCACCCGGGACCGCCCGGTCTTCAGCCGGGCGCTGTGGGTGGGACATCCTCTCCCCGCTGAGCTACGGCCGCTGTAGTTTATCACTTTGTAGCTTTTTAAATTTTTCTACTAACCCATTAAGCCCCAGTCCGGCACTTTAAAGTCTTTGCGAAGTGGATAAAGCGGCTTTCCAGTTTTTTCATCTATACAACAGTCTGGGTCTAGTAGAAATCTCTTGCCCATGTGGGGATTTCCTTCAAACCAAATGCCGAACATTTCATGACATTCTCTCTCTTCGTAGTCCGCAGAGGGGAAGATGTCTGCAATAGAGGCTAATTTCGGGTCGTCTCGTGGGATTTCTACTCTTACGTGGAGAAGTTGGTTTTTAAGCTCTGGGTTGAGGTAGGAGGCGAATACATACATCACTACAAATTTCTTCTCCGATATGTAGTCCACTGCGCTTAGTGAAAGCACGTGGTCAAAGCCTAAGTTTTTCACAACGGCGGACACATCTCTAATTTTGTCAGAAGGCACCATTATACATAAGTGCCCCTCTGGAGTGACTCCATAAGTCAACAAATACGAACTCAACAAGTCTTTAAATTTGTTCAACAAGGAGTGTTCAGCTTGAGGTGGACATTTAGGGGGAGCCCGTGTCGACATATTAACTCGGCGCCGCTTGTTGTGGTGCCACTGGCTTTGGAGCCGGCCTCGGCGGCGGTGGCAAATACGGAGTCAAATCCACTTTAACAGGCTCTATAAATGGCCCAGGTTTGCCCTTTATTTTATTATGTAGCATTATAAAGGCTCTCACCACGGCCTCTGGAGTGGGAGGGCAGCCTGAGATGTATACATCTACGGGGACTATGGTGTCTACTTGTACAACGTGGTACGAGTTCCAAAACAATCCGCCTCTCACGGCGCACGCCCCCATGGCTATTACAAACTTCGGCTCTGGCATTTGTTCATACACCTGTTTTAAAACCTTAGCCATTTTTCTCGTAATAGTCCCCTCTACGAGTAGTACATTCGACTGTCTCATTGTATGAAATGGCAAGACGCCCCACCTCTCTGCGTCGAAGCCAGGCCCCGACGTATGGGCAACCTCTACGCCGCAACAACTTGTCACTAAGTGAACCGGCCAGAGGCTCCAACGGACACCCCACTTAAATAGCCGCTCTAGCTCCAGCTTCTTTAACAAAAATTCGCGGATAGCTTGAGACATGTAATAAAAAGTGAAATACCCTTAAATACATTTTCTATAAATGAATGGACGGTTCGGCGCTGAGGTGTGAAGACTAGCCCTACAAGAGGATCACCAAGTAACGTACGAAATTTTCTGTGAGATATCCCACCCCAGTCTGTCCAATGTCCGCCAGTCGTCGTCGGAGAGACTCCACCCCACAGCGCCTACGTTCTCGATGATTTGTTCTATAGTTTTGGCGCCTGGGATTGGGTAAATCCACGGATCTCTAATTAACCAATTTAATACAATTTGAGCAGGTGTCTTGTTATACTTTGTAGAAAGTTGGCGGAGTACTTGTATAAGTGGTGATATTAAAGAGAGATTTGTAGGCGTGAACAAGGGGTCGTTTTTCCGAACGTCGTCAAACGTAGGCAAGTTTTCAATGGTATATTTCCCAGAGAGGGCTCCCTTTGCCAAAGGACTCCAAGCTATTAGTACAATGCCCTCTCTTTTAAGATATGGAAGTAGTTCTTTATCTGCCTCTCTCTCTATTAAGTTATATCTGTTTTGAGAAGTTATTATGTCTACTTTAGATAGACAACTTCTCGCGTATTCTAACAGAGGAGTTGGGAAGTTACTGACGCCTATGTATCTAACAAGTCCTCTCTTTATTAATTCTTCTAACTTCATAGTTTCACAAATGGGGGTGTTGTGCCAACACGCAGGCCAGTGGATTTGATACAAGTCTATAGCATCTACGCCTAGTCTCCTCCGCTGGTTTTCCACGGCGTTAAAGATATCTATTCGCCGTAGCCAATCTCCATGGACTTTTGTCGCTATGTAGACACTGTCTCTAATCTTCAACTCTTTAATTGACCTGCCTAAAAATTCCTCACTTCTCCCTCTTCCATACACTGCCGCGGTGTCGAAAATAATTCACGCCTAATTCAAACGCCTTCTGTACAATTGTCTTCGCTTGTTCGTAACTAATCTGCCCCCACGCATTGCCTGAGAACTGCCAGACTCCCAGCCCGATTCGAGATACTTTCATATCGGACCTGCCCAATTTAATAATCTCCACGGTCTATATTTTTTGATGAAATAAAAATTATGACCCCCCAATTGAGTCTTCTGTTTTTTCAAGAAGTATATCTATAGACTTTTTCTCAAGTGGCTCTAACGCCTCTTTCAAAGCTTTACATCCCGCTGTAAGGGTTTTTTTACATATTTCGTATTTTCTCAAGGCGTCTACCGCTCTGGGGTCTTTTATATCTATTTTTCTTCTCGCCAAAGCTTTCAAAACCGCGGCGGCCTCTACGACACAATCTATGTCTGGTCCTTGTGTCCTCTCCACTATGCCGTCTTTTTTATACGCAGTGAGATATACAGTACATGTGTCGTGGTCATATGACATTTCAACTCTCTCTGTGTGTCTACTATTTATGATACTAAACCCGCCGGAGATTGATTCCTCTATACGTGCTGCATATTTCAACAACTTAATGCCTAACGCTATGGATTTTTTATCTAATCTCCCAAGTAGTTTATAAGCGATTTTTTTTAAATCTAGTAATTCCTCAATTGACAACTGGGCTGGGTCTTTATCTAATAGTTCATTTACTCTATCCAACTCCTCAACTGTGACTGGACCCGCCGTGGAGATATTTTTTAATAAATTAGCCTCAGTGGTTGTTATCAACCCCTTGGCGGCTAGTGTAGAAGTTAAAAACTCAATTAATATGTGGTCTCTTTCTCTCTTTCTTATCAACTCTGCATAAAGAGGGATGAGGTAGACCTCTAGAGATTTTATAAGGCGGTAAGTCACTAAGCCCAGCGCCGCTACAGATACGGCGAGAATAGACAACAACAAAAACACTGTATCCATTCGCAAAACTGAGTAGGAATATAAAAACTTTTATTAATAGAAAAGTCTCAATATGTGAGTTGGAACTTAGTCGTAGCCACTGGTTGGAGACTAGAAAGGCTCTGTTTAGAAGAACTATACCGCATTGGCGACGTCATAGGTAGGAGAGTAGAAGAAGTCTGGTTTACAGGATTCGACGGACTTTTAACGGCCAAAGTAGAGGGAGACTCTGTGGAGTTTGTAAGACTTTTAATAGATGTAGTAAACAGCGGCTACTACATACCTAGGTATGTATTAAGAGCCACGCCGATTATGACAGTGGTTAAGACAGACCTAGACGAAATTCAAAAAGCCGTGGCTGAGTTAGCAGAGAGGTATATAAAACCTGAAGAGAGTTTTAAAATAGAAGTAAAGAAGAGGGGGGTTAAATTCGACAGACTCGCCGTGGTTGAATACTCCGCTAAGGTGGTGAATAGGAAAGTAAACCTCACACAGCCAGACAAGGTAGTGTGGATTGAGATGTTTCCCAGTAAATCCGGCATCTCTGTGATAAGAGAGAGTGAGAATTTCTCTCTAATGAGAGCTAGGTCAGTAAATGAGTGAGAAATATATCTACGTAGAGGGGAGGAAGATTAGATATCTACATGGAGGCGTCGGCAAGCCTATTGTTCTACTACACGGCTGGTCTTTTAACGCAGACACATGGGTAGAGGCTGGCATTTTCCAACATTTAGCCACTAGGTACGAAGTCTCCGCTATAGATATGCCTTATGGACTCAAGTCTAAAAGCGAACATTTCAAAGCCGCTAGAGTAGAATACGCCAAGTTCCTACGGCGTATATTAGACGCCCTGGGGTTAGTAGACCCCCCCTTAGTGGGCCCCAGCGCCTCTGGAGAGGTTGTATTGTGGTACGTGGCCCTGGAGATGCCTACTAAAGCCGCAGTTGTAATTGGCCCAGTGGGGCTAGTTGAGGAGCTTCTATCCGCTTTACAAAAGTCACAGACTCCAATATTGGCGATATGGGGCGAGAAAGACCACATCTCCCCGCCGGAGAAAGCCGCATTGTTAAAGACAAAAAAGACTTATATCATCAAGGGGGCGGGCCACGCGGCCTATTTAGACAAACCAGACGAGTTTTTAAACATCCTCTTTGACTTTCTCAAAGAGGTTTATTAACGCCTCTGCTATTTTTATAGCTTGCCTACTCTCTCTGGGGTTATGAGTCCTAACTATATGTGCTCCATTTAACACAGCCAATGTCTCCGCTGCAATAGACGCCGGCAGCGCCTCATCTGGGCTGTCGACAGCCGCTATTTTCCTCAAGAAGGACTTTCTAGAGACGCCGATTAATATAGGCCTCCCAAGCACTCTAAGTCTCTGTAAGTTTTTTATTATGTACAGATCCCACTTCCACCAAGGCCACTTCATGTCCCCGTGTCTAAACTCGCCTCTAATCACATAAGGCGAATCTGAGGGGGGGAGCACGGGGAATCCTATGCCCGGGTCTATGACAATTTTTTCAATCTCTACGCCACATTTTTCAAAATACTCAAGAGACTCTCTAGCCGCATCTATTATTCTAACTACTGGATCTACTCCAGGCCTAGCCGCCCTCTCTCTCGCCATTAACACTACAGAGGCGCCGTAGTCAACAACCACTCTACACATCTCGGGGTATAGCTTGCCCCCAGTCACGTCGTTTACCACAACGGCTCCTACACGAAGGGCGTATTCAGCAACAGTAGGCCTATATGTGTCTACGCTGACTGGTATCTTGACGTTTTTCACAATCTCGGGGAGGACTTTCTTTAATCTTTCTAGTTCTTTCTCCGGCGGCACCCAACTTTCTATATAAGGCGCAGTGGACATAGCGCCTATATCGATTATATCTGCATATTTTTCAAACTCCAACGCCTTCTCAACAGCGTCGTCAATTGCCACAGAGCCTTTGAAAAAAGACTCTGGTGAGAGGTTTACGACGGCCATTACTCTAACTGGGGCGCCGTCTCCCACCACGACGTTGCCTAATTTAGCAAACACGTAAATATTTAATATGTATATATTTTTATGCAGAAGATTGTCCGAGGAAAATCATATATTTTTGAAGGAGATTTACCACACGAAATAACAACGTTATTAGAAAAATGGGGCAGGTTAATAAAGAGGGGGGAGATCGTTATTTATACAATAGACACGGGGGAGATAAAGTCGAAGAGATTGTCTGAAACTCCCACTAATGTGCTCAGGAGAATATATATACAGCAGCGGTGTGGGTGTCTATTAGAGATAGACGAAGACAAAAACTTTGAAACTAATACAGTGACGTATAGAATTTTTAAAAAAAGACTCTGTGGCGAACATCAAGCTTAAAACTAGACTCGCCTAAGCGTATGTGGTTAGCGTCTATATTGAGACTTATGGATGTTGGCTAGCGAAGGCAGACGCTGAAATTCTTAGACAGAGATTTGGCTACACGTTGGTGAGTGACCCAACTCAAGCAGATGTGGTGTTGATATACACATGTGCAGTTAGAGAAGACGGCGAGGTGAGACAACTGGCGAGGATAAGAGAACTTGCCAAGTATAAAAAATTAGTAGTCGCTGGCTGTTTGACACGTCTGAGGCCGTACACAATTAAGTCCATTGCGCCGTGGGCTGATTTAATCTACCCATCGCAGATAGAGGGCGGAGAGGAGAGAGTTATGAAACACCTCCCAGTCTACGAAGGGGGGGTGATCTACACTGCGCCGTTGCAAGTGGGGTGTTTAGGTAATTGTACATTCTGCGCCACTAAATACACAAGAGGCGGGGCGGGTTATGTGAGAAGCGCCTCTCCAGACGACGTAGTGAAACATATAGCTGACGCAGTCAAAAAGGGGGCAAGAGAGATCTACCTAACTGGCCAAGACGTAATTACATATGGATACGAGGCTAAGTGGGCTCGGGGGTGGAATCTCCCAGACCTCTTAGAGAGAATTTTGACAGAGGTGGAGGGCCAATATAGAGTTAGAATAGGCATGTCGGAGCCATGGGTCTTCGCCAGGTTCTTAGACCAGATATTAGACATTGTAAAGAGAGATAGTCGAGTCTACCGATTTTTCCACCTCCCGGTCCAGTCTGGAAGCGATAAAATATTGAAACTCATGGGGAGGAGGTACACAGTAGATGAGTACAGAGACTTGGTGCGGAAGATAAAAAAGACGTTACAAGACGTATTCATCGCAACAGATATAATCGTGGGGTTCCCAGGAGAGACAGAAGAGGATTTCCAAGCCACTGTGAAATTAGTAGAAGAGCTACAGTTCGACAAAATACACGTGGCTAGATTCAGCCCAAGGCCCTTCACAGAGGCGGCCGTAATGCCACGCCAAATCCCAGACGCAGAGAAGAAAAAGAGGAGTAAAATCCTATCTACACTAGCTTTGAAACTAGCCCACTTAAGAAATGGACTAAAAGTCGGCCGTGTCGAAGAGGTGTTAATTTCAGAATTTGACCACGGTCTCGTTGTGGGGAGGACAGGCGACTATAGACAGATAGTAGTGAGACGTGGGGAAGACTCCTCTCTCCTTGGGAAGTTTGTAAAAATGAGAGTAGTGGGGGCCTCTCCAGTCTATCTATACGGAGAGGTTATAGAATAACTTGCTCCCAGGGGTATTTCTTAGAGTACTTCAAGGCTCTCAACTCATCTAACTTATTTAATAAATTCTTCACCTCGTTTTCAGAAATTTTTTTAAAGAGCGGCTTCACTTCGCCTAGCGACGCCCCAGGCCTGGGGGGCCGCAGCGCCTCTTCCCACGACATGGGGCCAAGGCATCCCATCATTTTCCACATCTCCTCCGCGCTGCTGGGGACCACGGGCGCCAGCCCTATAGCTAACATTTTTAAACTCCAGTAGGCTGTGTACAACACAGCGTCGGCGGCTTCTCTATCTCTTTTTACAAGCTCCCACGGCGCCCTCGCGTTTAAATACCTATTCCCCTCTCTGGCTATTTCTACAATAGAAAACAGAGCGTCTTTCAGCTCAATAGCGTCGTAATGACTCTCCGCCTTTTTAAAAAGCTCCACGGCCTTTGAGATAAAAGCCTCATCCTCTGGCGCAGGTGACCCTCTATTTGGTACCACTCCGCCCAGTCTATTCTTTATAAAAGTCAAGACTCTATTTATATAATTACCAACGTCGTCGTTTAACACCTTGTTTATTATCTCTAAGGCGACGCTCCATGAGAAACTTGTATCTCTATTCTCAGGCCTTAGATATACTAGGACGAACCTCCAGTAGTCCACTGGGAGGAGTTGAAGAGCTTCGTCTATCCACACACCCCACCTCCTACTTTTTGAAAACTTATCTCCTTCGTAGAGGAGGTATTCAGTAGACGCTGTGGTAGTGGGCAGGACGAAGCCGCCGCCGTTTGCCATCAACAACGCCGGCAATATAATGACGTGAAACGGGACGTTGTCTTTCCCCACGAAAAACACTACTTTCGTATTTTTATCCATCCAATACTCTCTCCACTTATCCACCTGTCCGATTTTTTTAAAATACTCAACTACTGCTGAGATATATCCCAGAACTGCCTCAAACCACACGTATATTGTCTTACCCTCTGCCCCAGGAAAAGGCGCCGGTATCCCCCATTTATTATCTCTAGTAATGGCCCGTGGCCTCAGCCCCTCTCTCAACATCCCAAGAGACATCTCTTTAGCGTTTTGAGGCAAGTAAGAGTTCTCAACTATGTATTTCTTAATATCCTCCTCTAGCCTCCTCAAGTCGAGGTACCAATGCTTTGTACTTTTCCACACCGGCTTCGAGCCGCATATGACACAACGAGGTTCTACTAATTGTTTAGGGTCTAGAAGCCTCCCACAGTTTTCACACTGGTCCCCCCTCGCCCTTTCGTAGCCACAGTAGGGGCACTTGCCGACGATAAACCTATCGGGTAGGTAAATCCCGTCGTTGGGACAGTAGGGAACTTCTTCCTCTTTAGTAAATATATATCCATTTTCATATACTTTTTTAAAGAATTCTTTAGTAAATTCTATATGAATATCTGAATGTGTATGTGTATATAAATCAAATGATATATTCCACCTTCTAAACAACTCGGCGACTATATTGTGCATCTTTAAGGCATATTCAACAGGCTCGACTCCTAATTGAATCGCCTCTACCTCTATCGGAGTGCCGTGCATGTCGCTACCTGAGATAAACACAACCTCGTGGCCTCTGAGTCTGAGATATCTCGCATATACATCTGCAGACAACACAGACCCAATCATATTCCCTAGGTGTGGCACTGTCTGTACATAAGGCCACGCCGAGCCTACTATATACTTCGCCACGTAATTCAAAAGGCCGAGGGTTTTTAAGCTCTTCTAAAAATAGACATTAGTAAAGTCTTCGCCGCCTCTACGGCGCCCTTTTCTTCATAGGCCTTTAACACCATCGACCACTTAACTCTCAAGACGGCTAGAGTAATCGCCACAGTCAAGCCGGCCAATACGAAAATTGTAAAAATCGGATCGCCTACGTATTCCTCTACTATAGACACGCCGACATCTGTAAGAACAACTATCACAGTGGCTAACACCATCTTGCCAATTAACACAGACAGAAAAAACCTCTTAAAACTATAACCGGCAGCTCCCAGCGGGATGTACAACACGTCGTCTGCAAGAGGCGAGATTGCAAAAATAAAAACCGCCAAGTCCACCCCCCACTTCGATATTTTTGCAAATAACTTCTTGGCGTATTCCAACTCTTCTTTCATAACGACTTTGCCTATCCCGTATCCGTACATATAGACGACGACTTTCCCCAGAGCTGCGCCTAGGCCTGTGGCCAATATCGCGGCGACTACGGCGGGAGGATCTTTGTAATACCCCACATATGTAATAGTGGCTAAGTAGCCGGGTAGCGGCACGAAGGGAATTAAGTGAGATATAAACACGGCTAAGAACACCCCCAGAGGTCCTAGTAGAGCAAACCCCTCTAGACTCTCCATTACTTGCCAAATCTCCTCTGCCTCCTCGAGTACTCCTCGACTATGTAGATTAAATCTTCACGCTCCACCTCAGGCCAGAGTTTGTCTAAAAATATAAGTTCTGAATAGGCGGATTGATATAGGAGAAAATTACTAAGTCTTTTCTCTCCACCCGTCCTTACGACTACATCTGGCTCGGGGTTTGGTAAATCTCTAGTGTCTAGACACTGGAAGAGTGCCTTTTCAGTAAACTCAGACAGTTTTACCTCGCCTGATAGTATCCTAGAAATACATCTCAAAATCTCCCCCCTCCCCCCGTATCCCAGAGCAAATGTCAAATAGTAGTTAGAATAAGTCTTTGTAATACTCTCTAACTCTTCCATAAGATTTACAATACTCTTTGGAAGTAGTTCTCTATCACCTATAAACTTAATTCTAACTTTGTTTTCATGGACTAGAGGATCCTCAAGAGTTTTTCTAAACTCTTCTTGAAAAATCCTAAAGAGAATTTCCAACTCAACACGGCTGCGGGATAAATTCTCTGTAGACAAGGCGTAGAAAGTAACACTCCTAATCTCTCTCAAATCTAAAGCCCATGTTAAAAAACTACGTACCTTCTCAACGCCTTTTCTATAGGCGTGATAAAAATCAAGGCCGATTTTTTTAGCATATCTCCTATTCCCGTCTGGAATCACTGCTATGTGGCTCGGAATTTTAACAAACTCTCTCCCCCACATGTTCGTCTCCCCCCCTCTCTAACGTAAGGAGAACTGGCTTTTCGCACGTGGCCAACACCATGCCTTGACTCTCCACTCCCATTAACTTCTTCGGCTGTAGGTTGGCCACAACGACTACATATTTCCCCACTAAATCCTCCGGTCTGTAGTACTCGGCCAGACCCGCCACCAACTGCCTCCTCTCACTTCCCAAGTCTACAACTAGTCTAATCAATTTTTTAGACCCCTCTATCCTAGCCGCCTCTACTACTTTACCCACTCTAAGATCGAGACGGCGGAAGTCATCTATAGATAAAGACATTGCTTAGTTGAGGCGGGCCATATTTAAAGATTTAGCTTAAAATCTTTATAGAGAGCGCCCACAGTATATATTACAACTTCTGTTAGTGTAGGTTCTTTACCCAAGGCGTATCTAAACAACACAGCAGCGCCCTGGACCAAGTGGACGAATCCAACTTTTTCCACAAAGCCCTCCTTTATCTCCTCTCTCACGGGGAGGACGTTTGCATAGTCGCCGGCGGAGGTTGCTAAATATACATCTACCCTCTCCATTATGCCATCTCGAGAGTTTTTACTCTCGATATACAGCGGGGCGTCGGAGTGTATATGTCTCACTTCTACACTTAATTGTTTTACCTTCGACACTACATAGTTTACCATCTGGACAACTTGTTCTTTAGAAGTCAGAGGTAGTACAAAAATTGCAGGTGGCATCGCCAACACGCCAAAATCGATATAGATCTTATTTTAATATTTTTTTTGTTAAAAAAGCCGTTACTAACCCAATGGCCAAGGCCCCTCCGTACAATAGTAATAAAAAGATCGGAGTCCCAAATACGCTAGGCTCTACTGTAATGACCACTGTGTTAGATCTATTAGATTGGTAATAGTCGTTGCCTAAGTATTCAATATATACATTATACACACCAGGCTTATTAAAGTTTAATATTGTAGAAATTGATTTACTTATATAGACTTTTTCTATTTCAGTTTCATTATATGTTATATTGTTTTTATATATAATTACAATGCCGTCTTCTCTACCCACTGAGCCTTTTAAAATTATCTCCACAGGCGCGCCTCTCTCTGTTGAAGCTATTCTTCTCATAGGCAATATCTCCACGTCTATGGGGTTCTTTACCACTTTGATAAATTTCGTAGAGCCACAGGGGTAGTAGCTATCATCGCCTGGAAAATAGACTGTGATGTTAAAAACTCCGGTGGTGTTAAATACTATAGACTTAGCCGACCTGCTGGAATTTATATAAACAGTTACTGGGAAGTCAGGCCTTATGTCTATTTTGTATTTTCTCATTACGTATATAGAGTCGACGTCTGCACTATCCCCCACAATATTAAAACTAATTTCACACCTGGCTCTATCTATATATACAATTGTCAAATTGTCAGTACTTGCGTAGTTTGGGTCTAGACTTTGAAATCTTGCTACTACAATATAATACCCGCCGCGAGGCGGCGTCCACCAGCCTCGGTATTGTGAAACATTGCCGCTGAACATCTGAGAGCCGTTTATATAGATAGACAAGACGCCGGGGACGCCTCCGGGCTCTACAAAAGCCCCAATTGGCAAAATCTGGCCGTACACACCTGTCGGCGGCACTTCTAGCTTTAAAATAATTGGGGCACTGCTGATGAATATATTAAATACCTCTTTGGTGGGTAATAAACCTTCAGACCCGGCTATTGACACAGTGGCTAGGTAGGTACCAGCTGGCAGAATTCCTAAGTCTAAATTCACAACCCCACGTAGAGCATTGGCGACGTATCTATACTGTCCTGACTTCCCCACTACGTCTACGTATAACGTGGCGTTTATCGGCCTTCCGTATAGATGTATATATATCGGCACAGTTAAATTTTTACCATAGGTAGAGGTGACAGTTCGATTTACAACAATCGTGGGGATAGACGGCACGATGTATAACATAGTCGAGACTACGGCATGTTGAAAATTCCGAGACGTGGGGATAAATACAACTGTCAAATTCCAAGCCCCGGGGCCTAGCTTTAATGTATCCACTACGAAACTATGCGGCCGTCCGTTTAGGAGTAACTGGAGGTGTCCGATAGGCGTGACTAAAGAACGCACTACGGCGTCAATATTCAATACTTTTCCATAGTTAACTACATAGGGATTGTTAAAAGTGCCGTTGATTTTAATCTGTAGATCTACGGGCGCCGGCGTTATAGTAAAAAAAGACTCATATCTCGTAGTCGTTATATTTCTGTCTGGCAACACGTTTGCCACAACTACATAATTACTAACATCAAGTAGAGGAATTTTAAATACAAATGGGGCCCGTTGGACAAAAACTGTGTTGTTAATTATCAACTCGACATATGCTTTGTATACACGATTTCCGACATATACTGTTATATTTATATAAATTTCATCTCCATATACATACTGACGTTTATGTACAACCTCAAGCTTTGGCTGAGCTCTCTCTATAGTCAATGAGTAATTATACACAAAGCCAAACATGTCTATACTAAGTGTATAATTTCCTCCCCCCAGCTGCCAAGTGTCTATTTCTAAACTCGACACTGCTGGGAGTCTCAAATTGCCAATTCTCACTACCCCTCTTATAGGCGGCGGCGTTAGTTTTATTTGCATAATATCTCCAAAGACGTTGTCGACTATTGTGACGTTGGGGACTACTACTACCCTCGTCTTTTCGTAAAATACACCTGAAGTGGCCACTAGATAGTAAATACCCGAATATTGTGGAATATATACCGCATTTGGCTCATAGAGAGTTTTATTAACATAGAGTCTTAACTCTCCGCAGCCGGTCTGTGAAACATTGGCGTAGACATACGGCGTCATATTAGCGGCGTTGATGTTTATTAAACAACGATTTTCTATAGGGAGGAGAAAGGTTTTGTTGTCTACTATAATTACGACATTGCCATCAGACCTCAACGGCTTTAGCCCAATGTACATCTCTCCCTTTTTAGTAATATTAAAGTCCACCACTGCGCCTTCTATTCTAACAGACCTCCACTCTCCCTTAATTGTAATATTTGTATAAGTGTTGAGATTGACGAAATCTGGACTGATCTCTACGGCGTCTAAATTTTTAAGGGCGAGTAGTAACACTACTGTGATTAAGATAGTCACTTTTGACGTGTGGGGCACAATATTACCAATAGAGCCGGCTATAAAAACTGTAATAGACGTTGTACATAAACACCTCGGTGGAAAAGTCCCCTATCAGACTATATACGCTTTAATAAACGAAGAGAGGAGAAAGATGAAACTAGCACGTAGAGAAAAACAAGAGGTGGTGCCGCCCATGTATACACTACTTAGAATACAAAAACTACTACGTGACAAAGGCGTCGGCGTATATTTCGACGTATATCAAATACAAGACGCTATAGACGACGCAGTGTCAAAACTAGAGGTACAACCTCACGAAGACGCAGTAGATGCTTTAAAAACTGTAAGAAGAGAGGGGTATAGAATAGGCGTTATTTCCAATGTATTATTTTGGCGCTCTAAAGCCACGAGAAGACTTCTAGAAGGCATAGGCCTCAACCAATTTATTGACCTACAGCTCTATGCAGACGACGTGGGTTATGTAAAGCCCTCGGTGCAAGTCTTCGACGCGGCAAAGACATTACTAATTGGAGACGCAGTGCCCGACGTCTATCTACATATAGGCGACGACTTCTATGAAGACTTCCTCGGCGCCTTGATGTCGGGATACGGATCTGTGTTAGTTGATAGAAATGGGAACTATACGAAAAAAGATGTCCACGAGTCTGTCCCTTGTAGAGCCTATATTGTAAAAAATTTAAAGACTATGGCGTTGGTACTCCACGAAGTTGAGAACTGTGTCAAAGTATAGACATCATATATTTAGCATATTCAATTATCGACTTCACACCAAGTGATTCAGCGGCCTTTATTTTTAAAACTTCAACTTCTAAAGCCTGTCTAGCCGCTTGTATAAGTTTGTCGAAAGGCACTATATGCGGCTTTTCCCCCAGCGTCTTCTCCACCACTATTTCCCACGGCATTTGATATAATACATTGACTGAGTACTCCCCAATATACATATTCAACACGGGCTTAAGTTTTCTCCCACCTACAATCTCAACGTAGTTTTTAGTTGTTTCAATCGCCGAGACGTCGGGAGTCACTACCGGCACGACGTAATCCACAAGCCCAATGACTGGACTACTAGCAGTCAGAGGCGGAGTGTCTATAAACACAGCCCTAGGCCTCAATCTTGTCTCCACCACGCTGAGTAGGTATTCAAGCTGTCTCCTCCCTATAGATATATCTTGCGTCATGTAGGTAAACACTACTTGAAAAACGCCTTTGTCTGAAGTCCATCGCTTCATATAGAAAGTCCTCAGCGGGTCTGTTAATCTGCCAGTGAAGTAATCTGACAGAGAGGGCCTCCCCCACGCCAACAGGGGGTCTCCCAAGAGGATAAGAGACGCAGTGCCGACGTTAGGAGATAGATCTATAATAGCCACTGGGTAGTTTGTAGTATCTCTCCACGCATATGCCAACAAAACTGCTGTATTTAGAAGAAGTGTAGTCTTCCCAGTACCGCCCTTTGTGCCAGATAGAAAGAGAATTTTTTTCATATCTCAGGCGCCGACACTGGACGTTTACGTATCTCCTCAGGCGTCGGCTCTTTTCGAGGCTCTTGAGTATCAGCCTCTTTACGACGTCTATTCGACGTAATAATTAAGACAATGCTAACTATATATATAATAATTGCAATAGCCTGCTGCGCCAGTGCGTATATAATAAATGCCGCTATGTTTAACAACACGCCTAGAGCCAACCTCACAACAATTCACAGAGGCGTTTATTTATTTCTAACTACTATTTAACTACCTTGGAGTAGCTCAACAATGCGTCTTCAATAATTTCACAGAGAGCCTCTACATCCCCCTCCTTGGCCTTAGTCCATAGAGGAGTGTCGCGCTTTAGGATATATTTCTTTCCTATTTTTTCTAAAAGCCCGGCTAGTAACAACGCCTCTGCCATACTCCCCACTCTAAACACCAGAGACCTAGTCGGCCTCATCTTCCTCTCGGCCCACTTCGTAACGTCACCCACTACAAAACTCACTACGTTTCCCCTAGCACCTGCTACTATTTCAATTAGATATTTTGCCAAGATTTCACACATCTTCACGTAATAAATCCACGTCTCTAATATATAACATTTTGTCTCACTGTTCAGTATCGTCTAGCCTCTTCATATATCAAGCCGGCCGTGCGTCAACATTATATAGTAAACACACAGTGGCTTATTTATGGTTTTATCTCTAAAGAAACCGTAGGTGTACTATGCCCCTGTTTTTAGTCACAATACTCATCTATTTAATATCGCCCTTTACGTCAACAATAGTTGTATATATAGATGAAGTAGACTATACACTCTACGTAGCCGACACGCCGATAAAACAAGCAGTGGGGTATATGAACACTACGTCTTACGACCCTAGAGGCATTGGAGCAATTGGAATGGCGTTTATATTCACTACAAATTCTACATACTGTTTCTGGATGAAAGATACAGACATAACTTTGAGGATTATATGGGTGAGAGGCGTTGAGGTCACTAAGTCTGTAGTGGCTACGCCGCGTGATACCACGCCCATATGCGGCGTTGGAGATAAAGTAGTAGAGCTAAACCCGAAAATCTCCACGCCCAGAATTATTAAATTCGGCGAGCAACGACTTCTTCATTAGTCAGAGGGGTTCATCTTCGTCACTTTTTTAAATAGAGACAAGTTACTATGGTTATGAGTATATATATCTTCACAGCGTTGATAATTTACGCGCTTGAATTTATCTTATCAATATTTGGCCAGCTCTACGCCTCTATAATATTAAACATCGCCGTAGTGTCTTTAATAGGCATTGTATTAATAAAAGCCTTTAAAGAGTTAGATACGTTAAAGACACGACACTGGGAGAGAGTTTCACAGTTTTGGCTAGGTGGAGAATATAAGGCGGCAATATTACTATTCGTCATAGGGGGAGTTGTAGCTAATCTCCTACTTAGTTCTGTCGGTTTTATATTTATAAATCTACTAAATGACGCAGTCAATCCAATGGATATAATGATAGAGACAGTGATTGGATTGGCGTTTTTAATAATGGGGTTCTTCGCCATGTCGTTAGTTAGTTTTGTCGCTGCTCTGTATTTAATAGAGGTATTTACTAGAGACATATACCTTTTGAAAATAGCTACGGGGGCCGCCGGCATAAAGCCACATAGCGCTACGTTTTACATAATTATCTCATTGGCGTCGTTAGGATTTTTATACTTCTACTGGCTGTACCGAATGTGGAAGTGGATTACTCTACTCAAGATATCGACGCAGTAGCTTTATTAATAGCTGAGTCGAATTGCAACGTCGCCTTGACTGGGGCGGGGGTCTCAACGGCTAGCGGTATACCCGATTTCAGAGGGCCCGAGGGAGTTTGGAAGAAAATAGACCCTGAGAAATTCGACATTGAGTACTTCTACAAAAACCCCGACGAAGTGTGGGATTTATTTGTCGAATTTCTACTCCCTAGTTTCGACGTGAGGCCGAACTCAGCACATTACGCACTGGCTGAATTGGAAAAAATTGGAAAACTATGCGCAGTGGTGACACAGAATATAGATATGTTACACCAGGCCGCAGGTAGTCGCAATGTAATTGAACTACATGGAGCACTCCGCGACGTTGTATGTACACAATGCGACTTCAAGACTAAGCTCTCTGAAGTGTTGAGAAGCAGGGAGAGGGGAGCTCCCAAATGTCCTAAGTGTGGAGGCGTTTTGAAGCCAGACGTCGTGTTTTTTAGAGAGCCGCTGCCACGCCAGGCGTTGAGAGAGGCTATGATGTTGGCAGAGATGGCTGAGGTGTTTTTAGCCATAGGCACGTCGTTAAGTGTTTATCCAGCTAATCAACTTCCGATAATTGCTAAGAAAAGAGGCGCTAAGGTAGTTATAATAAACCAAGACGAAACTTATTACGACTACCTAGCCGACTATATAATTAAAGGACGTGTAGAGTATATACTGCCTCAAATTGTAAAAAGAGTCAAAGACATTCTAGTCTAAAAAACTCTCTGGTTATCAACGCCTTTTCAGCAGCTTTTCTCACCGCCTCAATTTTTAAACAACCGACGTCGTCTTTAAGTAGATTAAGCGCCTCCTTCAACAAAGTTTCAAATTTGTCAACCCGCCCCTCTTGTATTTTTACAAACGCAGCCGCCAGCATTATAAGGCCTTGTAGAGTTGAATCTCTAGATCTTCTCCACTCTTCCTCAAGCGCCATATGAGCCTCCCAAAACCTCTCTTTGTTAAACAATTGTACATAGGCCTCTAGCCCTCCCCCCACGTTTTCAAAAGATATGTCAACCACCTCCACAACCTTCCCCCCAACGGCCTTCTCTAATTTCTCTAAAGCCTCGGCAATATTTTCAGTTATGACATCTACCTCAATATGTCTAGTGCCTACTCGTACATTGATAACAGGCAGTAGGCTGCGGAGTTGTGTTAGTAGTTTATCTCTATGGCCCGGGCCAAAACCTGGGTTTTCTAAAATATACAAAACTCTCATTTATAGAGAGACATTAAAATAGCTGTGAAGTCTATTAAATCTCTCACTGATATTATCCCCACGAGCCTCCCCGCCGAGTCGACTACTGGTAGGTGTCTAATACCTAGACTTCGCATTTTTTCCAAAGCTTCTGTGACCAACGCATTTTCGTTAATGACCACAGGGTTTTCAGTCATTACAGTCCAGACAGGTGTGTCCGGGGGGAGGCCCCTCGCAAGTACGTAGATAAAGTCCCGCTCTGTCACTATTCCAATAGGTCTATTCTCCCCGTCTACTATCACAACGCTCCCAATTTTATTTTCATACATCCTCATGGCGACTTCTTTTACTTTTTCATCTTTTCTACAAGTGACTACTTGTCTAACCATTATGTCAGAGATTTTAATAGGCATTTCTCTTCTCTTCACTAGAGGCATAAATAATTACTTTATCTCGCTATTTATATTTTTATTATGGTTTTTTTAATTGAAAAATCTAAATCTACAATAACCTTTAGATCTCCATAAACTTCTTTTAATTTTTTAACTGTTGAAATAAGCCTATCTATTCTTTTAATAAAGTCTGTGTTGTCTGGAAGAGGCCCACCTGCGTAGAACTCTACTCCCTCTGCGGGTTTTAGATCTACACCAAAGGCAAGGGCAAGTTCTAAAAACTTCAGCCATCTCTCTTCCATCGCCTCTAGCGCCGGTTTGTTAAGTCTATACCGCTCTGCGTAATCTCTTATTGTAGTTAGTATTTTTTCTAAATCTGTGAGAGTTAGTAAAATCATTGTAGACTGTAGGCAACTTCGACGTTGTCTACACAGAATTTCACTAATCCAGGAGTTAAGTCGCCACACCCAAAAGTGTTTAGACGCACCTCTGGCCTATGTATGGGAGAGATTTCACGGGGCTGGGGCAACGGGGGTATTAACTCAGGCAGTTTTGAAGTTGTGATATAGCTCTCCTCTGGGCCGATCACCACTGTGTACTCCCTTAGGCCTAGGTCGTCGGCCATTTTCCTAGCTTCTACTAAAATCTCTAACACAGAGGCCAGCGCTGTGTAGATATAGCCCAACGTCCCCAGCCCTATGACGTAGTTCTCTACTTGACGCTTGGCGAGAGTTATAGGAGTGGACTCAATCTGAGGTAGTAAAGACCTCACATGCCACAAAACTTTCTCAACGTTTTCCGAATTGACGACGATCATAATATAATCCTAATCCGGTCTTTTAACATCTCGACATATACATCTTCATCGGGGCCTAGGACTTTGATGATCACTTCTTTAATTCTTGGATCTATTTGGAGCTGCGAGACTTTTCTCTTATGTAACGTCCTCACGGTACGACTATTAGAGTATTTCTACCTCTAAAAACAACGTACATATCTGGTGGAAAGTGGCGGAGTAGATTAACAGGCACTCCAGTGGCCTTAGGCGGCCAATAGAAATTAACTTTAGACCCTTTTATCGCCACCGGCTTGACTTTATACTTTTCTAGTAGACTCTCTATCTGTTCTACTACATTTATCTGTGACGTATAAATAATCATGGACCACTTTCCCCCTCTGTTTATAAACTTTAACTATTTAATAAACAGTAAATAGTGTGGCTATGCAAGCAGTTATACTGGCGGGGGGCTTTGGTAAAAGACTGGCACCTCTTACTACAGAGATCCCCAAGCCTTTAATACCTGTGGGGGGGAGGCCGATATTAGTTAGGCAAATTGAATGGCTTAGAGGCTATGGAATTACCGACATCGTCTTGGCGGTCGGCTATTTAAGACAGAAGATATTCGAGGCGTTGGGAGACGGGAGGAAATACGGGGTCAGGCTTTTCTACAGCGTTGAAGAAGAGCCTTTAGGCACAGGAGGAGCTATAAAAAACGCCTCTCTCTATTTAACTAACGATCAGTTTGTAGTAGTAAACGGCGACATATTGACGAATTTACCTATTGACAAATTGGTAAGCGCCGTGGGGAATCACGACGGCGCCATTGCCCTAGTGCCTCTACGTAGCCCCTACGGCGTCGTGGAGTTCGACTCGGAGGGGTTTGTGGTGAGGTTTAGAGAAAAGCCCCTTTTCGAAGAGTATTATATCAACGCCGGCGTGTATGTACTTAAGAGGAAAGTGTTAGAGGAGTTGCCAGAGAGAGGCAATATAGAAGAGACGCTGTTTCCAAGGTATGCACAACAGAGACGTCTAAAGGCAGTGGTGTTTAAAAATGTCTTTTGGCGCTCTGTAGATAGTTTAAAAGACTTAGAAGAGGTGAATAAATACTTCGACAATGAACATTGAAGAACTTGCTTTAAAATACGCTTTACAAAACGCCGTCAAATACGGAGGGAAGGCTGACGTCAAGGCGGTGATGGCTAAAATAATGGCAGACGCATTTGAGTTGAGACAGAGGGCAAGAGAAGTGAAACAAGTGGTAGAGGCCGTGGTTGCTAGAGTCAACACTATGTCTCCAGAGGAGCAGATTAGACTCTTGAGAGAGAAGTGGCCAGATTTGTTAGAGGAGAAAAAAGCTGAGGTGAAGAGACCTGGCATTGAGACGCTTCCAGAGCTGCCTAACGCCAGCGGGGGCGTAGTCGTGAGGTTTGCCCCAAACCCGGACTTTGTACTACACCTAGGAAGCGCCAGGCCGGCTATTCTCAATTACGCATATAGGCTGAGGTACGGGGGTAAGTTTATACTAAGGTTTGAAGACACAGATCCGAGGACTAAAAAGCCGCTAGTGTCAGAAGAGGTAGACGCATATGAGGCAATTAGAGAAGATCTAAAGTGGCTTGGAGTGAAATGGGACGAGGAGTATATTCAGTCTAAGAGAATGGAGGTCTATTACGAATACGCCAAGAAGCTATTGTCCATTGGGGCGGCGTATGTAGACCTCTGCCGGGCAGAGGAGTGGCGGAGGCTTCGAAATTTAAAAAAGGCTTGTCCACACAGAGGCCAGGCCCCAGAGGAGGCCTTAGAGCTGTGGGACAAAATGCTAGGCGGATATTTTAAAGAAGGCGACGCAGTAGTTAGAATAAAGACAGATTTAGAACATCCAGACCCCAGCGTTAGAGACTGGGTGGCTTTTAGA
>JAWBJM010000026.1:0-21282 GCA_038832545.1 Pyrobaculum sp. | reverse complement strand
GTAGTGATGAGATCGAGACATTAACAAGAGCTCCAAGACCAGCTCCTCGGCTTAAAGACCCCCTCGCCGAATTTTCTCACTATGTACTCCCTTGCTATAGCAATGCCGGCGGTGGACACTCTTGTGCTGTCCGTGCGGTGATATGTGATAAGCCCGCTCTCAAATAAGTCCTGGGCAAGCCTCATGGCGTAGTCTGCCGAGAGGCCGAGTTTATTCACCGCATCTCTCAGCAACTCGTCGGTGGTGTAAGGTGGGGGCGGGTTCACCTGTCGCCTTTCCCTCGCTACGAGCTTAATTGCGACTCTCTTTTTCTTCCGCAAGACGTCGAGCACATCTCTGGGGACTTGTAATCTGATGTCTACATCGTCGAGCTGTAACTCCACGTTGTACACCCTGTTTTTCAAAGACTCCTCATATGTATTAACTATCCAGCCCAACACTGGAGTCTGTACTCTACCAGCGGATAGGTTCGGGTTTTTGAACTTGGCTTGTAGTATTTTGCTGAGGCCGAAGCCGATCCACCTATCCTCTACTCTCCTCACGATTTGTGCCTTCACAAGAGAGAAGTTAACGCCGCGGGGATTTGCCAGGGCGTTTAGAATAGCCCTTCTCGTCACCTCGTGGAACTCCACCCGCCTAATATCCTGCACATATGGTCGCAGGCCTAGGTATAAATCAAAGGCTATCTTCTCCCCTTCTGAGTCCGGATCAGTGCCGAGCAGTACCGTATCCACCTCTACGGCTATATTGCGAATAGCCTCTAAAACGTCCAGCGGCTTACAGCCAGGCGGTATGTCTATGTCGTCAACATAGACCGCGCCTCTACACCTCCAGATTTTATTATACACGGGGACGAAGCCGTACTCTTTTACAATTACAGCGTAGTTTTCCCCGTCATAATTACCATGTTTAAAATCGCCGAACCACTTGGCCAGAACCTCGCGTTGTCTCTGGTCAATTTTATTCAGCGACGTTGGCAGTTCGTATATGTGTCCTAGAGAGGCCGTGACCATTAAGACGGCGTCGCCTGTGGACACCTCATATATGGGGATGCCCTCTGAGATTATAAGACTAGGCCTGCCGAAGAAGTTGGCAATAGTCCTAGCCTTAGTGGGCGACTCTACTACCATGAGTATTGTCCTCATGAGATCTACCCCCCGGGCGGCCGGGACAAGCCTCCCCTCCATTATGTCCCTAATCGTCTTCCTATCTCTGTCCACATCTGCCAGTATTTTGTCTAAATCCGCCTCACCTAAGTGTTTAAACTCCGCCTCGTCAAACCTGAGGCTAAGCTCTCTTTTCAACGCGTGGAATACCTTGGGGTCGTCTACAATTACGACGCTGAGGCCCTTGGATAGCCCCCCGGCGTAGAGGCGGGAGGTGCGCCCACTGCCTTGTATGTAAGTAGTCACGTCGGGGACTAAAACGTACATCTCCCCGTCGATATAAGCTAGTTTCACCTCTGACGACGTCTCTATGGCCTTGCGTATCTCCTCGTTTTGTAATAAGGAGTTTACGAACTCGACGGCGGATTTGACCACATCGACGGCGTGTCTGTCAAAACTTGACAGCTCGGCGCCTTCGCTGGCCTTCTTCAAGGCCTCTTGCACGCTTAAGGCATAGGGGGCCAGCCTCTTGAGTTGCCCAATTAGCCTATCTGCCTTGTACCTCGCGTCCCCCGCGAGCACAGACCTAACGTTGTAGAGGAAGGTCAAATAGGCCGGTATGGAGAATTCCTCAAGTCTAACTCTAAACTTAAACTTGGGCACTCCGACGAAAATTACGTATCGTATAACGTGGGGCAAGTCAATGCCCCTCACTAGTGCAGATCTGGAAGAGGCCAGCCCCACGAGCGCCGCCAGCTCTCCGCGCTCGAAGCTCTCCAAGACGCCGCGGCGGGGGCGGAAGAAGTGCTCAACAGCGAGACCCGCCTCCCTGGCCCTCTCCACAATAGCCTCTCCAAGCTCCCTGTCTTGTACGTAGATAATTCCGCCGGGGCCCAGCCTCTTTACAAGCGCCAATGTCTGTTCTATAACGTTGTCAGACGCCTCGACGTAGAGGTCCACTACATTTCTGAGACCCTCGGCGCGCCCGCCGACGTCAAAACCCAAAATCTCTCTGAATAGCAATAACCTCACCGTTCTCCTTGCCTTAGCCAGCGCGCCGGACGCGACGAATACGCCGAGTTTAAGCCTCTGAACCTCCTCTCGCAACTTAGCCCTCAGCTTTGCCATTACCTGATCTAGTCTCTCCACTTCTTTTAAGTCCCCGGCCACCTCCGCCTTCCTCAACTGCTTAGTTAAGTTAATCACCTCAAGCGCGGTGTTTAATACGGCGTCTGACACGCCTAGTAGTCTCAAAATGCGGTCGATGTTTTTACTAGTGGCCCTGAGAATGCTGTCCACATCGTCGGCCGCCACGAAGTCGAATTTATACCGGCTAAGCAACTCGAAGCGCTTAGGCAGAAAGGCCGATGTCGTCACGAGCACGTCGAAGTCGCCTCTCTCTAAGGCCTCCAACGCCTCTTTCTTCTCGCGCTCCGTGAGAAGGGAATGGTAAGCCAATGCCTTGAGGGAAACGCCGCCCCTTTCGGCAAAGGTCAGTAGCTCTTTATAGGCTTGGTGCGCCAGAGCAGATGTGGGGAATATGAGCAACGCCCTCTTGCCCTGCTTCGCCGAGTAGAGAGTAGCGATGAGGATAAACGTAGTCTTCCCCGACCCGGTCGGCGCGACAATGGCGAAGCTCTTCCCCCTCACAAACCGCCGCGCCCAGAGCCTCTGTGCTCCCCACATCTCAAATCCAACTATTCTTTTGAAAAACTCGGCGAACTCCTCATAGCCGCGGAGGTAAGCCTCTACCCACGCCAGGCCTTGCAACGCCTTCCTCTTCCGCAAGGCGGTTATTACTTGTTTAATAGAGCCAGCCTTAGCTCCATCGGGGAGACACTCCCTACAGGGGAGCCCCGAGGCAAGTCTGTCAGAAGTAATGGGGCCACCGCAGTTAGGACATGAATGGAGGTACGCCACTAACGGCACTTCCACGGGGTTTGGAGGCGTGGAGTATTAAAAAGTTTGGTTTACTGCGTTGTAACAGGCTTAACGTAGCCGGGCCGCTGTGTTTACACGCCTCCACAAGGCGCTCCGGAGGCGTTAACGGACCGCTGATATTCCGCCGCTTAGAGGAACGGCGTTTTCAAGGCACGCCAGCAAACCTTAAAGGGGACTGTTAAGGGAGTTTCTATTTAACGTTTGTATACGTGAATACCCAAGAGGTACAAAGGCAACGTTACGATGAACTACTTGCCAAGGCCGCCCAGCTGAGGGGGGTTTAGCCACTGGGTTTATAAGAGAGGATCGCATGCGGGCAGGTGGCTGCCGGCGTTTCAGTTAGCATAAAGCGAATACGTCTGGGGAAATGTGCCACGGTGAGCGTCTTCCTTATGGGGCTAACATTTAAATACGTGAGATAAGGGGGTCAAATGGAGAGAATAATACAGTGGATAGACGCCTTTAACCAAATCGCTAGGAGTGAGAACAACTTCCACAGCTTCTACATAGAGAAGGGAGAGGACTTCATAGACGCCACGCTTACCCTAGAGGAGGTGGCCCGCGTGGAGGAGTGCAGGGGAGGGTCCTACGCGGCGGCGACTGTCACGTTGAGGGGAGGCAAGGCTGTTTTAGAGATGGCGTCTGGAAGATATAAAAAGTGTCCCACCCAGTCGGGATACAACGCGGAGTACACAAATACCACAGTGGAGAGAATAGAGCTGGGGGACGACTCGGAGATTCTTAACTTTATAAAGTCTATAAAAAACGAGGGGGACTTCGTGGCGCTCTTAGAGGCGGTATTACAAGCGGCCGCCCGGTAGGTGCTTTTTAAAAACTTCCAGGAATTTTTGATAGGCTTCCTCTCCGTACAACACGACGAGAATCCGACGTATGCTACGGAGGGCGGGGGCGACCTCCCTTATCGCCGTGGCCATCTGCTCCGCGGCAGCGTCGTAGGGACAGCCGAAGATCCCGGTGCTAATCGCCGGGAGGGCTATTGAGACAAGGCCTAGCTCCTCCGCCTTGAGCAAGGCGTTTTTAACGGCCTCGGCCAGCTTTTCAATCGGCTCGACTCCACAGCGGGGGCCGACGGCGTGTATTACATACTTGGCCTTGAGCCTGCCGGCTGATGTGACGGCGACGCCGCCCACGGGCACGGGGCCGTGTTTTCTCACCCACTCCCTGCTCTCCTCTTGAATTACTTGTCCTCCCTTTCTGACAATAGCCCCAGCCACCCCTCCGCCGTGCTCTAGATATGAATTAGCCGCGTTTACAATGGCGTCTGCCTCAACCTCGGTTATGTCCCCCCTCATCAAGACGACTTCGACTCCGCCTACACTAAACTCCATACAAGTAAGAGCGCACAGGGTTTTTAACGATTTCAGCGCAAATCGTCCCGCTCATGGTCGCACAGGGGCTAGTTCATCACCGGCTTTTTGGTGGCATTATGTAAATATATGCTAAAAATATTGATTTTATGTGCCTCTACATTTCGATGTTGCGTTGCTCCACGCGCCAAGCGTCTATGATTTTAGAAATTTGAGGCGTGTCCACTACGGGCCTATAAGCGATGTAATACCGTCGAGACCCGTGTTCGACATGTATCCCGTGGGCTTTATCTACATTGTCTCTTACCTAGAGAAGAGGGGGGTGAAAACCGGCATTTTCAACGTAGCGGCGAGGATGCTCAACGAGCCCCGATTAGACGTCTCCAAGCTTCTCAAAGGCATAAAGGCCACCCTATACGCAGTGGATATCCACTGGCTCGTACACGCCCACGGCGCCGTGGAGGTGGCTAAGCTGGTGAAGGAGATACACGGCGCGCCTGTGGCAGTCGGCGGGTTCTCAGCCACATACTACTGGCGGGAGATACTGGAGAAATACCCCTTCATCGATTTTGTGGTTCTAGGCGACACAACGGAGCCAGTGATATACCAACTGCTTCACGCCGTGGAGAGGGGTGACCGGGGGAAGCTCTACGAAATCCCCAACCTGGCGTTTAGAGACGGGGATAAACTAGTCAACACGGGTATTAGGTATATCCCCCAGGAGTTGGACGACTTGAAGCCAGACTACACAGCAGTAGCCCGGGCAATGATCAGAAGCGGTATTAGGAACTCGCTACCCTGGAGTACCTTTTTCAAACACCCAATAGCCGCCGTTATCTCGTACAAGGGGTGCCCACTCAACTGCCTAGCCTGCGGGGGAAGCAACTACACTTACAGCGCAGTTTTCGGCAGAAGAGGACTGGGCCGGAAGAGCCCTGAAACCCTAGTGGAGGAGTTTAGGGAGATAACTGAGCGGCTTAAAATCCCCGTGTTCTTTGTCGGCGATCTGCAGTACCTCGGGAAGAGATACTTGGAGGAGTTTGCAGAATTGCTGAGGCGGAAGAAACCCAGCGTAGAGCTCATATTCGAGTTCTTCACACCGCCGCCGCGGGAGGTGCTCAGCCTATATAGAAGGGCAGGGGACATGGTGTACCTCCAGATATCCCCCGAGTCCCACGACGAGGATATTAGAAAACACTACGGGAGGCCCTACGACAACTCCAGCCTCTTGGAATTTATAAAAAATGCCGCAGAGCTCCGTTTTGAGCGGGTTGATCTCTACTTCATGGTGGGCCTGCCCATGCAAACCCCCGAAAATGTGAAGGGGCTTGGCGACTTCTTCCTAGAGCTGGCGAAGCGCGGCGGCGGAGCCCTCAACGCCTTTGTAGCTCCCCTCGCCCCCTTTGTAGATCCCGGGAGTCCTGCCTTCCACAACCCCTCGAAATACGGCTACGTTATACTAGCCAGGAGCTTTGAGGAGCACAGAAGGCTCCTCCTCGCCGAGAGGTGGTACATGATGCTGAACTACGAGACGACAACCATGACGAGGAGCCAAATTGCCGAGGCGACATACAACGCGGTGGAGAGCTTGGCCAGGGCTAAATACATTGCGGGGATTATAGACGACGAATACCTCGGCGCCGTCTTAGAAACTGTCAAAAACGCGAGAAGCGGCGCGCCGCCCGTGGGACTAAACTCTAAAGAAACAGTTAGAGAAGAGGAGTTGTATCCAAAAAGTTCTGGATCTCGTACCTAACCCCCCGCTCTGTCGCCGAGATAATAAGGTATTCGCTAGGGAGGCTCGCATAGCGTGTTCTTTACTTTCAGCGTACTCTCTCCCCTATACTTAATAATAGCAGTGCTAATATATATTATTGAAAATAACATCATGTGTTCGTAATTGGGGCCAGGCCGCCTATAAGGGCGGAGCGCGTCGATTTAATCCCACTGGTCAGGAGGGGCCTTACCTATGTTGAGTCCAGCGACGCCGTGTGGCGAGTGTGCGAGCCGGCCGAGCGCTGGGAGCAACTCAGAGCTAAGCTTGTGGCCAAGGGGTATAGAGTATCTCAGTCTTATATTCCGCCGTCTGTGCGGCGGTACCTCCACGGGGAGAGAAAAGTGGAGCTGGGCGGAGGAGTGGCGGCTGTGTATGTAAAAGACGGCGTGTTTAAGTGGCGCCTGGGGGATGAATACGGCGTCGGCTGTCCGCCGGCTAAATACGTGGCGTACTGGGGGCAGAGGCCTAATTGTAATGGCGTAGTTATAGACTTGAAGAAGATTTATAAAAGGGGGTTCTGGTCGGCGGTCGCTGAGAGGTTCGGCGACCAGTGGCTCCTCAAGGCGCTGAGGGGGGAGCCAGACGACGTGTTAAACGCCCTCTACCTCCTCGCCGTGGAGGCCGCGCGCTTCCTTGAAGCTCTGGCCCTGGCGACCGGCGTGGGGGTGGACGCGGTGCTGGACGTGTTTGAGAACAACTCAGTGGCGGCGCTGGCCGAGGCCGTGTTTCACCGCGAGGCTGAGAGGAGGGGCTATGTAATTGAGGACTCTAGGCGCCACTTCGACATGCCTTATTTCGACATGGCGAGGGGCAGGGCGCCTGGGGTGTACAAACGCGTGGCCGAGCTGGACTTCAAATCGCTGTTCCCATCGCTAGTCGTGAAACACGGGGTGGACCCCACGACTGCAAGGCCCTGTTCCAACGGGCTTAGGGCAGGGGGCCTCGGCAGGTATTGTTTCGACGGGGGCCCTGTTGCCGACGTTATCCACAAGTGGCTAGACCAGAGGCTTAGCACGGGGGATAAGGCCGTTTCAGACGCACTTAAGTGGCTTATGAACGCGGGGATAGGAGCGTGGGGGAAGGCCGGCTGGGGGATGATATGCGAGCCGTGTTTACTGGCTGTGAGAACTGAGGCGGCCCGTCTGTTCGACGAGGCGTGGAGGCTGTTCTCTCCTATATACGGCGATACTGATTCTATATACGTTGAGGAGGACAAGGCAGGCGGCGTGTTGAGCTGGGGGGCCTCCCTCGGGGGGCTTAGGCTGGAGCTGAGGGGGGTTTGGGACGTTTTTATACTGGCGCCTGCCAGGCGCGGGGGCGTCGCCGAGAAGAACTACGTCAAGGCGGGTGGCGGCGGGCTTGAGGTGAAGGGAGGCCTTCTGAGACCTCACGACGTGCCTCTGGCAGTGCGGCTTAGATACGGCGACGTGATCCGTGTGGTGGCTGAGGGCGGGGATCCCGTCGAGGCGGCGGTGGGGATTTTGCAAAACGCGCCGCCGGAGCAATTGTTCATTTACAGAGCTGTGTGGAGGGAGAGGCTGGCGGAGATAAACAAGCCGTCTCTGTTCCACACAGCGGCGCGTTACGTCGCGGAGAGGTGTAGTTGCGATCCCGTTGACGTTTTCTACCTGCCGGGCGACGGCGTTGTTTACACGCCCTGGGTTGCCGTGGACAAAAGGCTTAGGGCCAGGCCCGCCGACGTCGAGGAAGTGAGACGCGCCGCGGCGGAGTACGTAAGGAGGCTTTGGAAGTTACGCGCCTTAAGGCTTATATGACTTCCCACGGTTTTGTAAACGCCGGGGATTTACTAAAAGTGGCAGAAATGGCGAGAGGGCACGGCGGCTGGGTTAGCTTTGAGCTCCTTTACAAAAAATGGGGGGATTACGCCTTTGCGATTTTAGAGGCGGCGCAGTTGCTAGGGGTTTTAAAATGGGCGAGGGAAGACGGCGCTGGCAAGACCCGCGTGGCGTACGCCCTGGGCAAGAGGGGGGCTGTTTTACTAAACCTCTTGGTAGATCCCTGCCCAATTGACGCATATATCCACAGGGGCGTGTTGAGGCTAGACACGCCTCTAGGCCCCCTCTCCGTCGCGCCGGAGCCCGGTTACATGCTCTCCGTTGCGTACAAACTGGCCGAGATCTGCGGCGGAGATCCCCGCTCCTTATATCTCAAGCTAAAGCTGGCTGTTTACAAGGCAGTTAAGAGGGCTAACGGCCTCGAGAAGTGGCTAGTGCCCCAGCTCCGACGCTAGTTTCAACACGGCGTCGGCAAGCCTCTTCATGTCGCTTTCCACAAACTCTAACGCGGGATATCTGCTGAACTCCACTTCTGTCAAGGCCATTGTACTGAAATTCGTTTATAGCCACGTTGGTCAAGTCGGCGAGTTTAACTCTTGCAACGTCTTATAACGCCTTGGCTACTGCCAGCATATAGCCTGTGGGCGTGAAGGCAATTATAAAAATCGGCTGGGCCAACCCTCTTGTCCTCTCTAGTCGCCTTAACTCCCTTAAAACTCTCGGCTATGACGTGGCCGTAATCCACGGCGATGGCCGCCAGCAAGGCTCTCCACGCCTGAAACGCCCTGCCGGCGGCGTTTCTGTAAAGCCCCTGTTCTAAAAACTTAAGCGCAAGCTCCGCCTCATACCTGGCCTCCAACAGCCTCCCCTCTTATAACCCGCCGGATCTCTCCAAGGCTTTAAAAGCTCTAACACCACAAGCCCCGTGCCTCTAAGTTTTGCAGAGAGACGTCTCGAAGATATCGCCTAAGTCGAGGAGCCATTTGGTCTTTTCCCCCAAGGCCCTCCGCGCCACTACGTAATAATTGCCCTCTCTGTACCCGCTCTTCTTTTTCAAAGTTCTCAACGCCCTCTCGGCGTCGTCTACAGTTAAGTCAGCCCACTTTATTTCAAACGCTGCGAATTCCCCGTCTCCGAGGCAGGCCAGGTCTATTTCCACATCTCCCTCCCAATATCTGCCGCAGATTCCCGCGGCCCTTACGAGCCCCCGCTCCGAGAGCCTTGGGAGGGCTCTGCGCACGATCTCCTCATAGGCTCCCTGCATGTACCTGTCTATATCTATATTAACAAAGCCGCCCAGCTCCACGAGCTCTCTGTTTCTGTACACTGCCCTTATCCAAAACCGTATATACAAGTCGGAAATTAAGTAAATCGGCCTTGCCCTCCCCCACAACGGCGCCTCCCTCCTGACTACCTCCAGCCGCTCTAAAACAGACAGATATTTGGCCAGAGTCTGCGCCGGTATGTGCGCCCTCTGGGCGATTTCGGAGTAAGTAGTTGCGCCCTCGTCAATTGCCCTAACGATATTTAAATAGACGTGGGGCTCCCGTACTTCAAAACGGAGTAGGTTCTCCGCCTCTTCATAAAGGGGGCCCCATTTGGAAAACAGCCTCTCGAGATTACGCTTCAGCGGCGCCTTGGGGTCGAAGAGCGAAAGGTAGTGGGGTATGCCGTTTGTCACTGCGTACGCCACGGCGAGATCCTCGGCGCAGTAGGGGAGCAAGTCTTTTACTACGTACGGGGGGAACGGCCCCAGCCTTAACTGCGCAGTCCTCCTGCCGAAGAGCCCCCCGCCGTAAGAAAGGCTCTTCTCTACTAAAGAGGCTGTGGAGGAGAGAAGTATTAAAAACAGCGGACTTCTCGCAGACACAACATCCCACAGCTGTTGTAAACTGGCCAGTACTCCCGGCTCCTCCTCAACCCAGTAGGTGAACTCGTCAACGGCGAGTACGAATTTGCCGGCCTCCGCCAGAGCCTCAGCCACCGAGTCCCAGTCAGCCTTCACATATTTACTCAACGCCTTTGATAGGGCCTCCGCCAGCCTCTCCAGCTCCACCTCAAGGGGCTGACGCAGGGCGTGAAAATAAACGCCCCTCTTCCCCTCTAGAAACCGCCTCACAAGCCAAGTCTTGCCCACCCTCCTCCTCCCGTATATAACCACGAGATGGGCGCGCTCTTCTCTGTACAACTCCTCTAGAAACCCCAGCTCTCTTTCCCTGTCAATAAACATAGAAGAAAAAAATCAGAAAGATAAAAATCTTCAAGAAAAAAATCTTGCATAATTCGATGAGCAAAAGGCTCTTACGGGCGCCAAAAGCCAATGCGGGAGAAAAGTTAAAAAGCCGTGAAGTTCTAATAACCAGGGCCCGTAGCTTAGCCAGGTAGAGCGCCCTGGGGCCCAGCCCCGCGCAAGGCTCATAACCGGGCGGTCCCGGGTTCAAATCCCGGCGGGCCCACTTTTTTCGTGAAATTGTACGCGTGAGAGTAGCCCGGCCTCACCAGCGCTTCTTAGCAGCGTTGTGGAAATTTATTTATCGTGCCAGTCTGTTAACATTGCCCCCCAAGTGGGATGAGGAAGAGAAGAAGGGGAAATGGACTCACAGCTTTGAGGCAACGTGGCGGGAGTTGCAGGACACCTCTCCCAAGTCTACTCCATATGTGACGTATGGCTTAATTGCCGCAAACGTCATTATGTTTATCGCCACTTGGGGGCTGTGTTTGATAATCCTTGGACTGTTGGGATTACGGCGTCGGAATTTGTGGAAAACCCGCTTAACCCCAAGGTAATTCTCTCCATGTTTGCCCACGCCGGGATATTTCATATATTGGGCAATATGCTTTTTCTGTATAAATACGGCGATAACGTCGAGGCGGCAATGGGGAGGCTGAGGTACCTCCTCTTTTACTTGGCTTGTTGCTACGTGGCAGTGGCGGCGCAGATGTTGTTCGCCTCAGCTACGGGCTTGCCGAGACAAATGCTCGCTCCTATGGTAGGGGCGTCGGGGGCTATAAGCGGGGTATTAGGCGCATATATATACCTCTGGCCCGGATCATCCACTTACAGGTGTTTCTGTATCCGTTATGCGTGTTATTGTAGAAAAATGGCGGCTCGCTATGATATAGCAATATGGGCTGGCTTTCAATTCCTATTGCCGTTGCTAGAGCCTTCCGTCGCGGTGTTTGCCCACACGGGGGGTTTAATTGCTGGCGTTGCATTGGCGCCTTTTTCATAGGCCCTCCTAGCCGCCAATGCCTCGTCGACGTCTACGCCCCTGGCGTACAGCGCCAGCGCGAGCTTGGCAGTGCGGTCGTCCGATAGGGCGGCAAGCGCCCTCCTCACAAGCTCCGCCTTGGCGGCGGCGTCTTCAGGCGCCTTGACAGGTGACGGCCTCTCCAGCCGCTGGAGCACAGAGGCCACCTCCCTCTCAATGCCCTCCAAGTGCCTCACGTCGGCGCCGAGGGCGGCGTATTGCTGTTTAACCTTGGCCACCTCCTCGCGGAACTGCCTGAGGACTGCCTCTCTGTCCGCGCCCTCGGCAAAAGCCCTCAGCGCCCTCTCCGCGGCTCTGAGGGCCTCCTCCGCCCCGGGAAGCGCTATTGTGAACAAGGGCTCGCTCCGCCCGACCCAGAGAAAGTCATGCGCAATTTCCCGCAGGCGCTTATACGCCTCCCTCCTCACCGCCTCAAGCCTCTCGGCCGCCTTCTGCAACACCTCCGCCACCCTCTCCTCCAACTGCCTCACGGACTTCTCAGCCTCGCCGCTTAGGCCGCGCCTAATGGCCTCGGCCTCCGCCTTGAACTGCCTCACGGCCTCTTCTCCGCCTCCGCGCAAGACCTCTTCCAATGCCCTCCTCGCGGCCTCTAAGAGGCGCGCCCCGGCCTCCCCAAGCCCGGCGGCTTCAATCCTGGACAGAGAGGCCTTGGCCTCCTCAACCGCCTTGACGGCGGCCTCGGCCAGCTTGGCGGCGCGGCCAGCCTCCCCCAGGGCCTTGGCCAACCTCTCTTCATCTATTTTCAATAGTTTTATGAAAGAGATCTCTACGCCAAAGGCCTCCATCACGCGGGAGAGGTCCTCCTTCACTCTTGACGTTGCTGTCTTCAAGAAGGCTTCTGCCTCTCGTGGTTCAAGGCCGCGTCTTGCCAAGGCCTCTCTCAGCTCTGCCAGCGTCTCCGCCTTGGCCTTGGCCACTGCCACCGCCGCCTTGGCCTCCCCCAGCCTCTCGAGCCTGCCCCTTGCCACGTCCCAGGCCAGTGTCAGCAGGTAGAGCTCTCCCAGCCTCTCCTCCAGCTCTCTCGCGGCGAGGGCCTTGGCGTACCCAGCAAAAGAGAGCTGGTAAGACCACTCCTCTGCCCAAGTCCGCCGTATCTGCGGCTCCACAGCGAGGAAGTCGGCGGCTTTTCTGACTAGCAACTCGGCCAGCTCCCTAGGCGTCTCAGGCGCCTTCTTCTCGCCCAGCGCCGCCGCTATTATCTCGGCCAGCTTAGAGAAGGCCCCCTGGTGAAGCTCGGCCAGCGGCTTATACACCTCTGCCAGCAACTTCTCCACCTCCTCCGCGGCAGCGCCTTTACGCAACGCCTCCGCCAGCTGGGACATTGCGGTTAGGGAGGCGGCCGTGGCCCTCTCGGTCGCCTCTTTGGCCGCCTCTGCCGCCTCTTCTACGCTTGCCTGTCTAAGCGCCTTCAGCCTCTCCGCCAGCCTAACTGCGATTAAGTAATCGCGGTAGTTTTTCAACTCTTCAAACTCCCTCCCCGTTATCTGCCCCCTTCTCAACATGCCGTAGTATAACGCGGTGTTCAGCGCCGCGGCCCACCTCCTGCCGTGGGGGTCGAAGTGGGCCCAGAACAACAGGTACGACAAGGGCCTCTTCGACGCGGCCTCTGCGACTTTCGCGTCAAACCACCTGTCAACTCTGGCGCTGACCTCCCTCGCGGCGCACACAACGTCGTGACACTGGGCAATACGCCACGCCCTCCTCCCGGCCTCCTTCGCCCTCTCCCACATCGCGCCCGCGGCCTCCCACCTGGCGTGAGACCAAGCCCTCTCCACCGCCTTGGTTGCCTCCCCAACCGCCTGGCCCACTTTGGACTCGCCTATTTTCCTTAGGGCCTTCTCCGCGGCCTCTTCCAACCTGCGCACCACCCTCCTCTCTAGCCCCCTCTCCATCTCGCCCACCGGCGTCAGCATCCTATCCAGCTCCCAGCGCCTCCTCCCGCTTACCTTGAGATAGCCCTTGTAATACAGCCTTTGCACAACCCTTCTGGCAGCGGCCCTCACCGGGTGGGCCGCCTTGAACACTCTTGCAAAGAGCCGGCTCTTAATCAAGAGTCTTATTTGATACCAAAAGGCCAGGTCTTCCAATACCTGCCACACAAATTTCGCCAGCAGCACTCCCGCTGACGGGAAGGCGAAAAGCGCCGAGAGGGCCTCTAAGGCGGCGATGGCCATTAGAAGCCCTATGTATACGTTGGGGTAGAGGGAGGCCCAAGCCGCCATCACGTAGGCCCCAGCCACGGCCAGGCCGAAGACTGGCCACATGGGCACTCCCATAAACGTGGCGTAATACAGCGGGGCTCCGGGAGAGGCGTTGTAGGGCAGTGGCATCCAGCCGTTCCACGGAACTGGCCAAGGAGCCGGCATAAAGCGCCCGGCCTCAAGGGGAGGCGGAGGAGGCGGGTGCTCGAAGACCCAAGCCCACATGGCAGACAGCCTCTCAGCCGTCAGCCGGCTCAGCCGGGAGTCGGCGAGGGCAAAGCGGAAGAGCCAAGGCTCAAGCCCGGGCTCCATCACCACCGACGCCGGGGCCTTTACAGTCTCGTTAGCCCAGTCGAACCTAAAGCAGACCAGCAATAGGTTGAAGGAGTGGTAGCTGTCCGGCGCCGGCTCTGGCAGTGGGTAGAAGGCTACGCCGTTAAAGGCCTTCCTCACCCCCCTCAGCACCTCCGCGGCGTACTGCGCCGGCCCAATCGGCGGGGGCTCGCCGGCCACTGAGAGCACAAAGTCTGCTCTGGCGTTGGCGTACTCCCCCTGGGCCAGTAAGTACAGGGCGTACTTCCGGTGTAGCTCTGTCATATTGGCGTTGGCCGCAGGAACCAAGTCCCACTCCGGCCTGTACGCAGAGAGGACGCGCCAATGGCACTCCCAGCCGTACTCCGCGCCCCTGAGGAGGTTGATGACGGTAAAGCCGTCCTCCTCCGCGGGCCCATCTTCGTAGTAGTCGGGGAGGGGAGGCCCGAGGCTTCCGGCGGTGTGGACAGCGGAGAGCCAGGCGAAGGCGTAGGCGTCTTTCACAGAGCGCCGCACGTCCCAGAACACCACCCTCTTATACGGCGAGACGTCGTGGGTGTAGCAGTAAGCGCCTGGAGGCGGGTCGCCGTTGTTCCAGGGGCCGTAGACGACTTCCTTCCACACCTCCCAGCCCCGGTATGTGTAGGGCACGCGGACTCTCACCGTGTCTTCAGCAGACGGCACCCAGGGCTTTTGATAGAGGGAGGCGTTGTGCTCCAATTCCCTCACCTCCGTGTACTTCCTCCACCTCGGCTCTTCCCTCACCTCCCTAGTGGTGGAGGCCCACTGGGCGCAGTAGCAGTAGCCTGAGGGGTCGCACTCCCACCTCTCGCACCACTCGCAGGTCTCCTTCCAGCGGTAGAAGTCCAAGTGGCCGTCTCTCACTGGCTTGGGGGCCGGGGGTAGGGAGGCGTTTAGCCTCACGACGAGGTTTCTGGTGGATGGCCTGTCCCACGCCTTCACGTTCTCCTCTATGTTGTACTGGTAGAGGCCCGGCTCGAAGGTCACGTCGACTATGCCGCAGCCGGCCGCTCTGTCGCCTAAGTAGCACCTCTGCTCCTCGGGCGGCCTAATCCAGCCCCACACGCCGATTACGCCGCCCTCCACGCCGGAGTATATCCGGGTGTGGCGGGTGAGGTTTACGTGGACTATCACCTGGGCGTATAGGAGGCGCCAGAAGGGCTGCGGCCCCGTGTAGGCCCGCCAAAACGGCGTGGTGGCGTTGAGGAAGCCCGCCCAGGCGCCCATTACCCTCTCCGCGTACTGCCCCACTGTGATGTTTTCGGGCTCTTGGTTGGGGGCAGTCGGATATATCACGAAGAGAGTCTCGTTTGGGCTGGCAATGGCGTATACCTGGCTGTAGTCGTGGACCCACGGGAGCCGCTGGGGCGCCCTCGGCACGTCCAGCCAGGCATATACTGCGTATGGGTATCCCCTGTCAATCCCAGTCCAGGTGGCGTTTCCGTTCCACATCGGCGCGTAGCCCGCGCCGGAGATGTAGTCCGAGCCGTTCACGAACGCCAGGCGGTAGTAGGAGATGTTTATGGGTAGGGCGGCCTTTACTACTTCCTGCCACAGCTCGTAGACCCGGGACATGCGAAGTGTGGCGTTGTACTTGGCGAAGTACATCCCCCCGCCCTCCGCGTAGAAAAACGCCGAGGCGAGGGAGGCGTTCACCGGGGGCTTCGGCGCCAGGTCAGCCCACTCCGCAATGGCCCTCGTCCAGTTGGCCAGAGCCATGGCTGGCTTGGCGAAGTAGCCCCCGGCCATGGCCCCGGCGTATAGCAGAAGCCCCATCCCCAGCAACACCCCGCCCACGGCCCTGGCGCGGGGGAAGGGCATTAGGGCCATCCCCGCGTAGAGGAGCAGCGGGGTGAACCTCATGGCGGCCCACGCCACTGTCTCTAGGACGTGGTAGGCCATGGCGATGCCCATTGCCACGTTGTAGGCAGAGGTGAGTATCGAAGAGAGGGGCTCGGCGAAGCCGGCTAGCTGTAGGGCCCTAAGCACGGCCCTGCCGGCAGTGGCGCCTACAGCCCCGCCTCCCACCACTGCAAGCGCCGCGGTGGCCGCCGCGTAGACTCCCTCCATGGCGTATATCGCCGCCTTGGCGGCGAAGAAGGCGGCCTCGGAAACTCTGTGGATCTGCTCATAAGCCCACTCTAAGTGCTTCTGAATGTCCAGCACTCCGTAGACGTAGATGGGGCTTTCTGCGAAGGGGACGAGCGCGGAGAAGATCAAGTGCACCACGAGGGGGGCCATCAAAGCGAGGGCGGCCCCCACAATGGGCACGTACCACTCCTCGTCTCCCCTAAACAAGAGGAGGTATAGGGCCGAGAGGCCACCAGCGATGAGGAGAAAAAGGGTGATGGGTATGTCCATTACTCTATTGACAAATGTTGCGCCACTCTAGACAGGGCGTACGTCACGGCGGCGGTGGCGGCTGATGCTAGGGACAGCGCCGTTGCTATGTACGTGGTTATGAGGGCGGCGTATTTAGTGTCGTCTATTAGGGCGCCCCAGTCGAGGGCCCTCCAGAGGCCGCCCAGTATTGACGCCACCCACTCCAAGGGGTTGCTTGAGTGGAGGGGTATCTCCTTAATGGCGTCTGCCGCCCCAGCCAGGGCGGCTGGGAAGACCATCCCCACTGCCAGTATCAACGCGCCTAGGGGGGACAAGCGCTCCGTCGCCAGGAGGAAGGCCCCGAGGCCCATCAGCAAGACGAAGCCGTAGACCACCTTCACGGCCGCCATGGCCACGGCCAGCGCCATCAGCGCCCCCGACGCGGCTCCTGACATGGGCATGGCCGCCTGGAAGATCCCCATCCCCCACGAGGAGACCACCGGCACGGCCCCGGCAATTGCCGAGGCTCTGAAGACGTTTATGTAGACCTCTTTAAGGGCGTCGAACTTGCTCTGGAACTCTTTACTGGCGCATTTGAGGGCCTCGTCCACAGCGGCGCTGTACTTCACCAGGTTTAAGTCGGTGGCGTTCTTGAAGTGGGAGAGGCACTTGACCTCGGCGTCTGCGGCGTTTGTAACCGACATGTACAGCCCTACGGCGTATCCCACCCAGACAGAGGCCAGGAGCGCAAACGTTACTGTGGCCGCGGCTATCACAGAGCGTAGCCAGACCGCCCTAGCCTCCTCCCTCCCGTGTCCTCCCATCATCCAGAGCAGTAGGCCGTATCCGGCATAGGCGGCGATGGGGATGAAGGCGTATCCGATGAGGGGGAAGGAGGAAAAAAGGGTTGTGATTTCGGCCACGGCTAACTGCCGAATATCCAGCTGAAGGCCTCTTTGAAGGGCTCTAGGTATATGGCCTGTAGCAACCTGACCGCCGCCTCCTCGGGACTCACGTTCAGTTGACCGGCGTTGTAGCCGCCCATTACGACGTTGATTCCGTAAACAGCGGCGGCTATGACGAAGGGGAAGGCGGCGGCGCCGACGATCAGCCACTTGAAGTTCTCCACCACCGATATCAGTGCAGACCACCTGTACCAGTGGGTGGGCCCTAGGACGTACATCACAAAGCCGTATAGGCCGAGGAGGACTAGAGCCGCCATGGAGGCAAAGCCTATCAGCGCCATGAGTATCTTAAACCCGCCCTGAATCGCCTTCATAAACGGAGCGTTTCTGATCACCTCCTCAGGCGTCTTGGCCTGCTGGGCGAAGGCGGGGAGCGCTAGTATCAACAACGCCAGTGCGGCGGCTATCACGAACTTCTTGGCCTTGGGTTTTGGTTTGGGCATGCCACGTTTCTAACACACCCCGAAAAAATCTTAATTAAGGCCGGGCGGTTTGCGAAAGCCGCGAGGACTTCAACTGGCGGATAGTCCGCGTTTCTAAGTCCTCCTCATACCCCCGCGGGGTCATACACGCGCGGACTATCCCCGCGCCGTAGTCCTCGCGTAAAGAGCTGGGCGGGTGGTGTGCTGGGCCCGCAAAGCGCAATAAAACGCGCGGACCAAGAAGCGAGGATTGTCCCCGCGGGGAAGTCCTTGCGAGCAAGAGAGGACTTAAAAACGGGGATTGTCCGCGCGTGAATGTCCCCGCTAGGTCTGGCCCCTAAGCCTCTGCACCCAGAGGTTATGCCTAAGCCACTCGGGCGCCTCGGCACGGCTACGGGGCTCTAGGCGCTTGTTCTCGGCCGCTAGACGGCTGGCCTCTGCCGTCTTCCCCTTGGCCGCCCTCTCCTCTCCCGCCATCCACTTGCGCACTGCCCTCGGCGAGACGCCCAGTATCTTCGCCGCGGCGTAGATCGAGTAGCCCGCGGCTATCAACGCCTTGGCCGCCTCACGACAGTTACAGCCTCTAGGCATGGATCAGCAAGTCTACCAACACCGCGATCAGCGCCGCGCCTATGGTGAAGGCCGTGGCGAATATCAACGCCCTCCTCAGCCTGCCGGGGAGAGGCCCCAGGCAGCCGCCGGGCTCCACCGTCAGCCAGAACAGCACTAACAGCGGCCACATTGCTATGAGAACCACCGCCAACACCAGCCAGTCCATATGCGCCTTGAGGGCCGGCTGGAAAAACCTAATCCCCCTTCTCGCCCAAGAACTCCAGCGCCTCCACTAGCGCCCGCGGCCTTAGGGATAGCTCGCTGAGGGCTTCCCTCATCTCCTCCTTGGTCTGAGCCTCCCTAACGGCCCTCCTCGCCAGCTCCACCGCCTCTTCAAAGGCCTCCACTACCTCTTTCAGAAGGCGTATGCACTTGTCTTCTTCTTGGGGCTCTGCCGGCGCCTCAGCCGCCCCCCCGAGGCGGCCCAAGTACACAATCCTTCTTATTGAACCGCGCCTAAGCACTGCGTACAGCTTGTCGCCCCTTGCGTAGAGGTACAGCGAGACGCCGCCGACTACTGCAGAGGCCACCCGCCTATACATCGTTTACACCAGCCGTTGTGCTTGTCCTCTCCGCGGCGGGTGTAAACGGAGCGCCTAGTCTGCCCCCTCCGTTTACACTAGGCGGAATTATGCCGAATAATACGGCATATGTAAACGGCGCTGGGTAGATAAGCATGCCGTTTACACGCCCTGGAAAATTCGCAAAAGCTTCAGCGTATGTAAACGGAGTTGGGAATGAGGGCGCTCCGTTTACACTAGCTGTGACAAACGCCGATATCTCGGCGAATGTGAACGGCATTGGAGTCAGAACCGCTCCGTTTACACCCGCCGAATAGCCCGCCGAGTGGCTGGGGAGTGTAAACAGCATAGGCGTTGAGACGCCTCCGTTTACACTAGGCGGAAAAACGGCGTATTCACCACGGGATGTAAACAGGCTAGTAGAGGCCACCCTCCCTTTGGGCATATGGCTACCGGCCAGAGGGAAAAGCCCTAAACTCCCTCAAAAACTCCTCGGCCTCCTCTTCTGTAAGACACGCCACCCGCCACCTCTCGGCCAGCTGGCAGTCGCCCACGACTAACACCAGCTTGCCTTCTATCGAGCTGAGCTCCTCTGCGCTTACAGCCCTTACGCCGGGTATGCCAAGCCACTCCCCGGGTGGATCCTTCGGGAACACTACGTAGAGGTCCACGGCCTTTTACAGAGACGCGCAGATAAATCTTGCGGGGCTACACCCCCTTCCACTCCCACATGGTTATTTTTAATCTCTGGGGCGGCGGTTTCAACTATCTCTTGATTTCTGGCTAAATCGTATACCGTCAGGCTGTTTAGCCAGCTTGTCTGTGCCGTTTCAACTGTCTCTTGATCTCTAGGCCAGAAGCAAGGTACGGGCTTAAAGCCGTCTCACAGACCTTCCACACTCCCGCCCACAGATATGCAAGAGCCGAAGCGCCGAGATGCCCCAAGCGCCCGGCCACATGGGCGTAGACAGCTGAAAGCCTGCGCACAGGCTACGCCGGGATGCCGGAATTAACCCCCGTAGAACAACCGCGCCTACGCGCCGCTGAATTGCAGCTGGTTTGCACGTTCTGTTAGAGGCGGCGCCGGATCCAAAGACTTCATACTAGCAAAGACGCGCGCCGGCAATGCGACAACCTCCCACAGAGCCCCACGCGCTCCGTAGCCGTGTGCGGCCGCCGTCCCCTCAGCCGGGGCTTGGCCTTCCGCCGCGGAGCCCCGCCGCCAGAGCCGCAGATAGATACGGGAGGGCCGCGGCAAGGAGCCGGGCAGTGCCCGGCGCCTCCCCGGCGGCTATGTAGGCAAGCGCCGAGAGTTGCGGCAGTGCGTAGACGTGGAGAGGCGTCTTGCCAGCCGCCGTGTACATCGCGTGGAAGAGTGCGGCGTATGTCACGTGGAATACGAGCGGGTAGCCTGATCCGCCGTGTGCCACGACGGCGAGCGCCGCCGCGCTTGTGGGGAGCCAGAAGGCCGCCAGCGACTTGGCCACGGCCCCCAGCCCGGCCCTCCACAGCCCAGCAGGGCACGCCCCGCGGCCCTCCAATCCGGCGAGACTACGCGCAGGCACCAACGCGGTGTAGGTGAGAAATACAAAGAGCGGGGCGAGAGAATCTGAGGGAGGGGGCTGGCGGGAGGCCAGGGACAGCCCCACCAAACCTGCGGGCAACAGCCTGGAAAAAAGGCCATGCCTAACTGCCAAAGAGAGGTACATCACGTAGAAAAGCGATAAATATAATACAGCTATCTCACTCCGATAGAAGAAAAAAGAGAAAAAAAGCACGGTCATTAAAACAGCCAGGTTAATCTTCTCAACCTCGTTTAACATCGAGCGAAGAAGTTAACTGCATACATCTTTGCTGTTGTCCCTACAACGAAGCCGGCCACCGCTCTCCAAGCCTGTACAGGTGCTCCAATAGGTGCTACTCCTATGAGAAATGTATTCCAGAAAGTATTAAAACCGCAGAACAGAGCGCGTCTTGCATCGCGTGTTATAGCATATGTATAAAGCCCTTGAGCAACTCCGGCAGCTAAAGCACCGATAAAGGCGACTTTTATCCAGACGTCAGTCACTAACGCATATCCTTTTCTCAACACGGCGTCTATGTCTGTGCCGGCTATTGCCCTTGATATCTGCATCAGTGCCTGTGATATCTGTGGGTATGCCTGCGGCTTGTACTGCTTGTCTGATGCTTGCCACTTCTTGGCGAGGCGGTCCACCGCGGTGGATAGCAAGGCGTAGTACTGTGACAGCGTGACGTTTCGCTCCACCACTACCCAGTCGCCGAAGTAGACAGTCTTGTTCTTAAACCAGTAGTTAGCCCAGGTGAAGACCCGGCCGTATCCGCCGTCCTCCACCTCGGCCAGCGTTATGACGTAGAGGCGGTGGGTCTCTTTCACGTACCTTACGTAGTACAACACAAGCCAGTCCCTCCCCGCCGCCTTGGCCCTAGTGTAGTTAAGCCAAGTGTTCGAGTCGAGCCTCCTCGTACCTTTCTGTTTTACTAATAACGAAAACTACTAGTGCTGAGTAGAGCCCAACTGAAACGGCAACGTAAGTCATAGTAATGTCGGGTGCAGCCATAGTGTGCAGTAGTATGGAGTAGCATATGCTCTGTCCAGCTGAAAAGACAACAGCTTTCATTAAATCCCTCTCCGTTACAGCCATGTATACGAACACGAGGCTTAGAA
>JAWBJM010000025.1:0-22630 GCA_038832545.1 Pyrobaculum sp. | reverse complement strand
GGTGCTCCTATCTCTGTTATAGCCCCGGTACTACAGTTTTACATCTCTGGCACCAAGACAATAGGCACCGTCATACAAGACTTGGGATACCACAATAGAGACAGCATAACTGAGGTAACTCTATACAAAATAGCCGGCATAACTTGGTATAGCTATAGTTATTCCGTCCCTGCCGTGCCCGGGGGAGTCACCTACCACGACGTCCACCCAGCCGTGCAGATGCCTCCACCGCCTCCTCCGCCGAGTAGCGACACAGGTAAGCCGGATGAACGCGACCCAACAATTGAGATATATGACCCGCGACCGCCGCCCCCGCCACCGCCGCCTCCGCCTCCCTCCGGCTTTGTGGCGCTGTGGCTGGTGCCGGTGGTGCCGTGCGGCGGGGTCTACTGCACAAGCGTGAACTCAATGTTCGTAGGCTATGTGGATCAGTACGCCTTCCCGGGGAGGTCCTACGCCTTGGTGGTGGCCCCGGCCTCCACAGACGGCAAAGTCCACGACGTAGATGTGGAGATCTACGTCGAGGCTAAGGCTGTTAGAGATGGGGACAGGTGGCGCACCGCGCGGGGAGGAGTCGGGGAGTTTCTATACTTCAAGGGGAAGCTGAGATTTACGCCAGAGGGCGGCCAGTACTACCTAGTGCTCCCCAATAGGACTCTCCCGGCGCGGCTTATGGCCACGGTTAACGACGTGGGATACTTCATAACGCCAGAAGACGCCGGCACCTGCGCCAGGGAGTACCGCATAAGAGTGAAATATCTTAACAAGGAGGAGGTGGTCACCTACTACGTCACTAGGGCCGTCCTCAACGCCACTTACTACACGCCGCAGCTGGACCAGGTGGACTACGTCAAACCGCACCTATGGGGCGTTGTAAAACACGACCTCTGCGGCAGGACGGCGTACGCCGCGTACCGCCCGGAGTTTTTAATGCACAGCGCATATACTGAAGTGGCAACGCGGCCGTTCAGCTGGGTTATTGCCGTGGACTACGCCCACATTATGCCGGCATACGCCTTGACAGACCTGCTGAGCTACGCGGCTAGGTACTACCCAGTTTCGCCTGGCGCCGCCGACTCCAGTAGCAACACGCTCCGCCTATCCGGCGACGTGGCCGGCTGGGCTGTATACCTCTACAGAGGCGGCACGTGGAGGCGCGTGCAAAGCGTGAACTGTAGCAACGCCGTCTTAGACCTATCCCAGGTATGGCCCTGGGATCCCGTCAAAGTCGTGCCGATCGTGCGCACCCGCGTCGTGGTGCGCAGCGGCGACAGCTTGACACTGCCGTGGCCCCAGGCGGCGCTGTACGCCAGGTGGAATGCGCCTCTCGCGCCGTACGGAACGCCGTCACAACCGCGGCTCTACTGCTCCTAAAGGCTTTTTCCAAAATTATACCTTTTTTAACAGGTTCTATTGAATCGCCGTGGCGCAGGCAGTTAGACTGCTGTCCGCTGATGAGGCGCTGGCTGTTGTCAGACAGCACTTCAAGTCGCCGGTTAGGCGCATTGGCTTTCTAACGCTTGCCGATTTAATTGCCGTTGCAAGCCAGCAGCCGCAGGAGAGGGGGCGCTTCGCGCTCGGCGATAAGCTGAAAAACGTAGAGCCCTTCGGGGTTTCGCCATATGCGGCGTTTGTAATTATCAAGACGTATGACAAGACCGTGCCGTATATAGTCCTCCCGCCGCCGTCTAGACTGCGTCTTCCTCCAACGCTTATCTTCGAGGTGATAGAAATCGCGGTGGGCGATGTCGACAGCTGTATAGACGTCGTCTCGCGTATAGACAGAGCCACCGGCTACGCCGCAGACTATGACTACGGCGTTTTGTGCGGAGCCTTGCCGGAGGCCGTCCCAGACCCCCTGCCGCCGCCGGCGCCTAGACCGCAGGGGGAGCGCGCCGAGCCGCCGGCTAGAAGAGAGGAGAGAGCTGTAAACGTAAGGGCCGGGGTGCCCGAGGAGGTGGCCAGGCTCTGGGAGTCCGACCCGCTCTTTAGAATGGTAGTCGCAGCAATGGCGAATACTGAAAGCCTCGAGGTGGCGTACTACAAGCTGGGCATACCGCTCGAGCGCCTGGCCAGGGCGTGGCGCCGCATCTGCGACCCGGTGGAGGCGGTCATGAGGGCGTATTCACTGCCCGAGGAGGCCCGCGGCAAGGTTGTCAAACTGCTCGCGGCGCTTGAGTGGCTCTTGGCTAAAGACGTCGACATCAGCCGCCTGCTTGAGCTATGAAGATCGAGGAGTCGGGCATGGCGAAGCTCTTCTGCGCCTGTCTGCAGAACGAGCAGTACCTAAAGCGCTACGCGGCCGCGGTCGGCCTCCCGCCGTTTCTAGCCCTGGGCCACCTGGCGCTGAGAATATTAGTATTTGAGCTGGTGAAAAACGGCAACGTAGTGGCCGTCACCCCCCACCGCATCGCCGCGCTTGTACGCCTCTGTGGCTTAGAGCGCACGGCCGTGAGGAGGGTGGCCAGGGCGGTGAAGAAGTTGCTGAGGCGATACGGCGTCTACCCAGTCTACAGCAACTACGTCTACCGGCTGGCCGACCTAGCCCGCGCCATCTCAGTTTAATCTATTTCAATAGAAAAACGCCGCCGGGCGTGGAAGTGGAGGTGAAATACGTTGCGTATACCTGCCCGGCCCAGCCGGTGAGCATAGAGGCGGACGGGGTGGAGCGTCTGTCAGACGGCTCTGTGACTTACTACCTGCCCTGCGGCTCTGTTAAAATCACGCGCTCTTCAATTACCCTCCGCGGGTGCAAGCCGGAAGACTTGGGCCTCACAGGCTGCAGGCTGGTGCAGAGGCTGGTGGTAATCCGCGGCGTGACCGCCGCGCCGCACTGCGTGACAGACGTAGACGGGGAGCTCTACTTCAAGCTGAACTGCGGCGGGCGCGCCATCGAGGCGCGGTACTACCCGGGCAGAGCCACGGTAGTCCTCTTCGCCGGCGCCGCGCCGCTTGAAGAGTGCCTAGAGCAGATACGCAACTGCGTAGCTACTTTTTAAACGCGTAGCTTCAGTTGGACGTGAGGCGCGGAAAGAAAATCCGCGGACTCTACCTCAGGATATTTCCCAACACGGAGATAAAGCCCGACAGGGCACACGTCTACTGCCGCCAGGTGGGCCCCTACCCCCTCGTCTCGTCGTTGCTGGGGATTTTCTTCAACTACAAGACGTGTATATCAATTGCGCGCCTGCCCTGGGCGTTTAAAGACTTGGTAGGCCGCTTGGTGCTCGCCGCGCTGACCGCCGGCGTCCCGCCGGCGGATAAGATAAGCTACAAAGCCATGGCCGCCTGGTCGGCGTATTTTAAATCAATATCGCCAAACAGGCGGGAAAAGGCATGAGGGTGGCGGACGTATTAGGCACATCGGCTTATACACTGCTACAGTACGGCGTGTCTCCCGATGACGATATAAACACCGCAATTGAAAAGCTAAACGTCAAAGCCCCCCACATAGCCGAGTTCCTCAAGCGGTTGGTATGGCCGTTGCAAATGTCGTAATAGAGAGAATAGAAGCGGCGCTTAGAGAGAGAGGCCCTATGTCGCTCTACGAGCTAATGGCGGTGCTTGGCCTAAACTCGTTTGGAAGCACCCAGTGGTACGTGCAGAAGGCAGAAAGGCTGGGGAGGGTCAAGACGACCCGCGTGGGGAAGCGGGTGGTGGTGCATCTGCCGTGGCAAAACCCCTTCAACAAGGCGAAGATCCGAGACGTCATAATGTGTCTAAAACGCTGGGAAGGAGAACCAGCGTCAAAAATATACGAATACATCGCACGCTGTCTCCCGCAGACATAAACCGCCATCCTTTTCCCCCAGAGCTATTTTTCTACCTATTTAAAGCGGCGGTAGAATAGAAGACGTCTAGAGAATAGAACGTTGAAAAAGACGCCAGGAAGATCTTAAGCGCATCCGCCGAGGCGCCGGGACTTCTTCTTAGCGTCTATCAAGGCGTTCAGCTCTTTTGCCGTCTTAAGGCGGCGAGAGAGTTGAAAGACACAATGTCCGCCGTTTTAAGGCGGTGAGAAAATAGAACGCCGGTAGATACGCTTTGTTAAGGCGCCGAGAGAGTTGAACGCCGTTGCTTCCGCTTTTTAAGGCGGCGTAAGACTACGGCTTTTCGAAACCACCCCCTATTGATGCGCAGAGAGTTGAAAACCGACTGATTCGCCGTTTTAAGGCGGCGAAAGAGTAGAAAGCTGTTCAATACGCCGTTTTAAGGCGGTAAGAGAGTTGAAAGACGTATCTCTCGACGTTTTAAGGTAGCGAGAGAGTTGAATGACGTCAAATACGCTGTTTAAGGTAGCGAAACAGTTGAAAGGCGATAAGTCTACTGTTTTAAGGTGTCGAGAGAATAGAAAGCTGAAGTATACTCCGTTTTAAGGCGGTGTAAGAATTGAAAGCTGGCAGATTCGCCGTTTTAAGGCGGCGTGGGTCTGCGGCTTCTTGAACACGCTGTTGATAGAGAGGAGCCAAGCCTCGCCTCGAAGCAGAGAGGAGGTTAGGCATAGGGAGGGTTTGGTACGCCGTATTAAGGTGACGAAAGAATTGAATGCTGTCAGACGCGCCGTGTTAAGGCGGTGAGGGAGCTGAACGTCATAAGATCAGTGGGCGAGAGGGCTGTCTGCAGGTGAGGATTGGCGGGCCCGGCGGGATTCGAACCTACGGGCTAAAAGCCCGTCGCTCCAGCCGGGCCCGGCTTGTTTGGAAGCTTAGCCTTATTTTGACCATTCTAATTTTCCCGTGGATATAATCGAGAGGGTTAGAAAGGCGAGACCGAAGCTGGAGCTTCTGAGAGACGTGTTGTACTCCGCGGTGCCTGGACGCCGGGAGATGGTAGACGGCATCCTCCTGTCTCTAGTCGCCGGGGAGCACGCGCTCGTCCTAGGCCCGCCCGGCACTGCCAAGTCCTACACAGTCTCTACACTGACCTCTCTAATAGGGGCGCAGAGCTACATTTACCAGCTGACGAAGTTTACAACTTACGACGACTTATTCGGCCCGCCGGATCTCGTGGAGTTGCAACGGGGGTCGTACAAAAGGGCCTGGAGCAAAATTGTAAACTCCCACATTGTGTACCTAGACGAGGTTTTCAACGCAAACAGCGCCATTTTAAACGCCCTCCTGTCGTTAATGCAGGAGCGGGTGGTGTACGACCCGGTGTCCGGCACGCCGGTGCAGACGGCTGTCCACATGGTCGTCGCCACTTCCAACGACGTCCCCCTGGACAAGGAGTTGCAAGCTTTTGTGGACAGATTCGCGGTTAAAATACACACCGACTACATCTCTAACTACGACGAGTTTCTCAAGGCGGTGGAGGCCAGGTGGGCGACTAGAGTAAAGCAGGTCAAAGTGGTTACAATCGACGAAATTAAAGCCCTCTCCCACGCCCTGTCCGAGCTGGCGGTTGCCAGAGTGGCCGACCTCGGCCGGGAGCTCTACAGAGAGTACGCCGACGCCGTGTGGCCCCTGGCCCAGTCGCTGAGGAAGGCAGGCGTTCTGCTGTCAGACCGCTGGCTCGTGGAGAAGGGGTACAAGCTCTTCTTGGCATACCTAGCGGTAAACGGCATCAGCAAGGAGAATATAGACCTAGCCCCATACGAGCTGGCGAGGTACACCGCCGCGACGCCAGACGAGCGTAAAGAAGTTGAACGCGTTGTAAAAGAGGCGCTGGGGGAAGCCGCCGAGCTTGAGAAAAAGCTTGAAAATGTGAAACGCCTATACTCGGCGGGGAAGTACGACGAGGCTAGAAAGGCGCTGGCCGATTTAATCGCCAGTGTAGATATTAACAAGCTCTCGAAAAACCCCGCGGCTAGGAGTAAAGTTGAGAAAATCGCCTCAGAGGCTAGGCAAATGATGGGCGGGGGGCTCAGCCTGTGAGCGCCCTCGACAAGAGGCTGTTCTCCGAGGCGCCGCGCTACTTCTCAGCCGCGGCGGAGGAGGTGGCCAAGCTGTCCATGCTGGTTGCCAGAGTTGAGCCTAAGCGCTACCAGGCCATGGACTTATTCGCCGCGTTCTACCTCCCAGCCGAAGTGGTGCGCGCCTACCTAACGCCGGTCGGCACCCCCTGGGCCGAGCTCTTCCGGCAGCTAACCGCCCAGGAGGAGTACGCCGCCGTCAACAGAGCCACAGCCGGCTCGCACGACCTGTCCGTGCTGGCGGCGGTTAAAATACTGCAGACGCTGGCCGCCGAGGAGGCGAAAAACGCCGGCAGAGACGTGAAAGACCTGGCCCGGAGGGCTTTGAAAAACGCGGGCAGGGCCGTGGAGGAGTACGCGAGGGTAAACGCAGAGGTGAAGAAGGCGCTCCTCGCGCTGGGCGGCGGAGGCGCCGGCTACGCCCTGGAGGCGGTGAGCCTCACTGCATATTTACAACGCCCCGACGACGTGAGGAAGAGGGCCGAGCTTTTGAGCAACGCCGCTGCCTTTCTAAGAGAGGTGGCGCAGATGCTACCAGCCTACCGCGGCAGGCAGGCCGTAGAGGGGATCCAAGGCGTCGTGGCGGGGATAACCACGATAAGAGACTCCAGGGAAGCCGCCAGGGCGCTCCCATCGCAACTGGCCTACCTAGGCCTAGGCCCCGCCGGGAGGGCCTACTTCGCCGCGTTGCTCAGCACGAGGCAGTTGCTCACCTACCAGACCTACGACGCCGCCAGACACCACGTTTTTGTAGACAAATCCGGAAGCATGGGGGACAAGCTGGGAGGCGTGGAGAAAATAGCCGCGGCCACAGGCCTGGCCCTAGCCCTCTACAAAACCTACCGCGGCCACGTCTACTTCTTCGACACCGAGGTCTCAGGGCCCCTCGAAGAGCGCGAAGCTGTGCAAAAACTGCTGACAGTGGAGGCGTCCGGCGGCACGAACATCGCCCCGGTGCTGAGGAAAATTGCCGAAATCGGCAGAAAAGAAGACGTCTACATCATAATAAGCGACGGGATAACAGACCCGCCGTCTGAAGACGTGGCGCGTTTTGTCAAAACCGGGCTGGCCGAGAGGGTTAGAATTGTGCTGGTGCCGCCAGCACAGGAGAAGCCGTGGCTGAGAGAGCTGGTCAAGGCAGGCGCAGTGTACAAATACGCCACCGCGCTGGTAGAGCTGAAAAAAACAGCCCTCTAGATCCAGTCCCTAATCTTACACGGGCTCCAGTCGTCAAAACGGTACTTCATTACGGCGCACTTCTTTTTCCCGTTTTCCAGCTCTGCACAGACTACGTCGTCCTCGTTTGGATCTACCACGTATTCGTAATTCTCCGGTTGCTTTATCTCAACATGTGCGCCTGGCGGAGCGTCGGCCAAAGCCAAAACCGCCATATTTACCATATTAATCGCGCAGAGCCCCTTTTCATCGTCCCTCCTGTCCATACAGTACTTTACGTCTCTACCGTACCGCACCCACAGCTTCTTTATTGTTACCCGCATAGGCCTGTAAAACGCGGGCCGTTTTAAAAATATCGATGACAAAAGGCCCCGATTCAAAGCGCGGAGGGCCTTCCCCGAGAGGCTCGCCGGCGCCTAGTCCGGCCGAGCTAGCTGAGCCACCGCGGCAGAACTCCCAACCGTCGGCGTGAAAAAACTCTGCCCAAGGGGCTAGTTTCGAATTTCTGTTATCCAGATGTCGTATGGCTTCCACTCTCCTTCGCAAAACGTCATTATGACAACCGCCCTCCTCCCGTCTTCCAAATCTACGTAGACTGCGTCATTCCGTTCAAAATCCTCTTCAACACTGTAACTGTTAAGCTCTATAGACACGCCGAGCTTGTCAGCCGCGGCGGCGACGCCAGCTTTTACCATTCTGTCTACGCACAGCTCTCTATCGCCGAAGCGGTTCATGCAGTATTTTACATCCCTTCCGAGGTTTGCACTGATCTCTTTCACCTTTGTCATAGGCTGGCAGAAGTTCTGCCTTTTAAAAAATCTTAATTCCAGCGGAGTGTATTTTCAATGCGCTGACGGCGTATACTGCGCCGCCTATCTTTATGCCAGATGCCACTTGTGCCGCCATGGTGCCGTAGGCGATAAATCCGCCGCGTGGGCTCGGCGCAACGGCTAACTTCAATTTCTGCTCTTCCAGCACAATTTCCGCCAGCGACTGCGGGACAGGCGTCGGGATGAAGACAGCCTTTGTTGTAACGACGGCGTTGTTCTTATTCACATACTCCACGGCTACTACCTTCGCCTCTTTCAACGCCGTCAGCATTTTTAGCGCCTTTTCCGCCGCTGCTCTGCCGTACTTCTCCTGCAACTGAGGCGGCAACGCCTTTGCCACCGCGGCGTCGATAGGCGAGATTTCATATACCGTGTTGCTCCTAACTGAACCGCCTAATACAAGCTGGCCTAGCTGGCGGTAGTTGTGGGTCAATATCGCGCCGACGGCGTTTTGCACTAACAAGTCTTTCGGCATATTTACTCTAAATAGATCTATATTCGATTTTACAACCTCTCTCACCCCGGCGATAAAGCTGTTCAGAGAAGCACTTCGGTACTCGCTGTGCGTCATCCTAAACAGCTTGTTCCCAATGGCAGACAGCATTGCCACGTCTGCATATTCAAACGCAACCGAAGTGGCAAACATATGGCTGAATTCTGCATGCCGTTTTACAAACGTGCCGTTGTCTATTTCCGCAACTTCTCTTATGTAAGACTTCGCGAACTCCGTAATAATAGGGGCTACTTTTGGAATGTAGAAGGCTATGTCCGCTGTAGCAATAGGAACACCTGGCGGACGCACAACGCCGCGTTGGAAGATGTGGTGGTCGAACACAGCGGCATCCGGCACCTCCTCTATAATTTCAGCGCCGTAGTCCGCCAAAACAGCCCCCCTCTCAGCCGCCGCTTTAGCCTGATCCAGCGGCAGCCTCTTAACCTCGGCGGCGCGCCCCAGAGCGAAGGCAGACGAGGCAATAGCGTCGTCGGCGTGGACAGGCGGGGGGTGCAGTACAAACTCCCGCCCCTCCGGACTACGGGCATATTCAAAGCCCCTTAGATACGCCTTTAGGTACTTCTCCATTGGTAAAATTACCCTTAGGGGGCCGATTTTTTCTATAATTTATATCGATGAAAACGCCCAGACTAGCAATAGCGGATACAGATGGAGACGGACTTACCTACGGCGTTGTAACGATATACGCGCATAGAGACGCTGGGGAGCCTGTTGTGGTGTATTCGCACTTCGCAGGGCCGCAGGACAGCCAGCCGGGCACCTCAGCCGCCCAGTTCGACTTGCAACAAACAATGAACTATCTGTCGGCAAATCCGCAGGAAATTATACAGATGGACATTCCGCCCCAAGTGGAGGCGGCGCGCAGAGCGAAGCTAATAGAGGCGGTAAAATCGCTTGCCGGCATCGGCATACGCTATACGGTTATCGACGTCATAGACCACGCGCCGCATGAGCACTGGCAACAGTTGCGCAAAGCCGGGGCGAGTTTGTTTTTAACACACAGCGGATATGCGAATAAGCTGTTAATCGCAAGTATGTTTGGATCCGGGGGCAAGTTCTACGAGGAGTGGGCCAGGCTGGGCTCGCTGTTTGACATGGCGGTGCATGAAATACCCGGCGGAGCGTCCCGCGAGCAGGTGTTGCGCATTATAGACGTCGATTCGGCGTTTAAATTCGCCATGCCTAAACACGAGGAAATCGCGCGCTACGTCCCGCGCTACGGCTCCACGGGAGCTATAGCATATTACATTACGTCGAAAAACTGGGACGTGCCGGAGTTTCTGCGGTTCGCAGAGGAGCTTTACCACAAACTGCCACCGCAGTTTAAAACGCCTGAGCCAAAAGACGTTAAATACAGAGACGCTGGATACGGAATTTTAGCTGACTTCAATGAAAACGCTAACGTAATCCCGAGAGGACTTATATGGAAGACTGCCGCTAAGCTGTACTTAGCCAACGACGCGTTATACACAATTATTTACAACACGCCCCCGCCGCCTCAGAGGCAGGGAGTCGGGCTTATTGTTGCAAGCAACCCGCTGCGGGCGGATGAGGCGTCTAAAAAAGCTATTGACGAAGCGGTTAGAGAAGTCGCCTCCCGCTACGGCGTCGTGGTGGTAGGCCACTTAGGCGCGCTCTCCGCAATATTCCCGCCCGGGTCTAACGCGGCAGACATAGCAAATGAAATAGCGGCTACAATTGAGAGAAAGCTCACCACGCCGAAGGTAACGCATTTAGTAAACGACCAGCTGGTAGCCGAAACGCTCGCCAAGGACTACCAGAAGCTGCACGAGAGCTTAAGGCGGATTGAGGCGAAATTTGGGGAAATCGAGAGACTTGTTCAAGAGGTTGAAAAGCTGAGAAGCGACGTGCTTGAACGCGTCAGCGCTCCGACGGTCGCGCTGGAAAAGGGGGCAAAGGGGCCGAAGTTAGGCGTTTAGAAAGACAACACGTTTTTTACCCCCCTCTCTTATTTTCCCATGCACTGGGTTGTAAAAACTGCGGTAATAGCTTTGGCGATATTTACCATATCCTCTCTAGCTTCTGTTGCGTTGTACTTCTTAACACAGCCCAGCTACTGCCCGGTGCACACATCCAGCGGCGGCTGGGAGCTCCTGGCACTAGCTGCGCTTCTAACCGCCGTCCCGCTCGCGGTGATAATTGCAGGGAAGAGGCGCCGCAACACGGCGCAACCCTCCCCACACTCGGCCCCGCAGAGCTCAGCGGCAGAAAGTATAAAGTGAAGATCTGCAGAAAATGAAAGTGAGAGTAAGAGTATGCAAGACGTGTATTGCAGTCTACGTCTCCAGCGACGTGGCGGAGGCACTGAAAATCAGAGAGGGCGTATATTACATCAGGAAGGAAGGCAATAAGATCGTCTTAGAGCCGGCCGACCGCTGAGTTTTTGTTATAACATATAGAGAGACTACATGATCATGGAATTGGAAATCCGTTTGTGTGGCCTCGAGGCTTGTTCGGGAAGGCCGGTTTTTAACAGCCGTAGCCCGACGCGGCGTCTCGCGTTGCAGTGCAGAAGGCGTTGGAAGTATGCCTCAAAGTGGTGAGCAAGGAGTAGGCGTGGCTTCTCAGCTTCCGCGGCCTCATACGTATCGAAATTCTGGAGATGTAGAGTGTTATCAATTTGGAAAGGGGTTACTAGGGGTATATGTCCGCTCCGCATGAAAATATTAGAGTAAACGTTTCAATGGCGTTTCGCGGAATCATTATCGAAGTTATCAGAGAGAGGTTGCGCATAGAAAGTAGCAAGCCGCTTGATCTGTTGCTGAGATTTCTCGATGCGCCTCAAGATATCGACATCTCTATACTGATGCCGCAGGAGGTTTACATCTCCCACAGCAGAAAGGATAGGGTAGACGCGGTATTCGGCGGGTTTATGGCTTTTGAATACAAATCACGTGTCAATGAGTTTGAAGAGGCTAAAGATAAAGCGGAGAGACACTACCTCAGGTATTTAAAAGGCGTGAAGTACTACGTGATAGCCAATTGGGATCAGTGGCAGATATACGAAGTGGAGCGGAATGGCGAAGTGAAGCTCAAACTGAAATACGAGTGCGAAAGAGAATGCGCCTTAAAACTGTTGAAGCAGATAATTGCCAGTGAGGTAAAGGAGTTCAAAATACCTCCAAGACCTGAGAACATAGAAAGACTGTTTTCACTCGATAAGGAGGAGATGATTCGGAAATTGAGAGAGGTTTTCAAGAAGGTTGAAAAGGACCCCATAGTTTCACCTCTTTTTGAGGCGTATAAGAGAATTGTAGAGATGTTGTATGGAAACGTTGGCGAGGTGAGCGATTTGTTCATAAGACATACACTGATGCATATGATAGTCTTGGCCAGTCTCTCCGAGGTCCTGGCCTTCCGGGGCAATTCGGTGGACATGTGTAGCGGCGTTCTCATCGCATCTAACGGAATAGGTCTGGACGTGGCCATACCCTATTTAAACTGGTGGAAGCTGGTATACGACAAGCTCGACGAGGAGTCGAAGGCCGCGTTGGAACACTTGACAGATGAAATTGTGTCGAGGGTTTCTCTAATTGATTGGAAGCTGGGAGGAGAGGAAGACGTTTTCAGACAGCTCTACGAGGTGTTGATAGAGCCTGAGACTAGGCGGAGAATAGGCGAGTACTACACCCCGCTTTGGGTAGTTGATTTAATACTTAGGGAATTTCAGCTAAAGGGGAAATTAGTCCTAGACCCCTTCTGCGGATCTGGCGCCTTCTTGGTGAGGGCGTTTCACAGAAAGGTGGACGAGGGAGAGGATCCCGACGAGGCTTACGATGAAATTGTTGGGCTGGACGTAAACCCCCTGGCCGTGGCGGTGGCCAGATCGGAATTGATCATAGCATATAAAAGAAGGAAGGGGCACATGCCTAAAAGCACTCCGCATGTCTACCATGTCGATACGTTGGCAATGTGGTTCAGCGGAGATCCGGTGGTGTTCAAAGACCCGATATTCAACAGAGTTGCGACGTCTATTAGCAATGAACTTTCCGCAGTATTAATGGGAGATAAAGCCGATATTGCCAAAGCCCCGCCGAGGGATGTTTTGAACTCTCTGTCAAAGGTAGAACAAGTCCTGTCGACGGCGATTAGAGAGGCCAATTTGTTTAAGAAAAGAGGGGAGAGTTTAGAACAACATTTAAAAAACAGTATAGCTCGGCAGCTAGATAAAAACAAGGTGGTGGAAAGAGTGTTTATAAACCTCGCTGAGACAAATTTCGCCAGGAGACTTGCCGAGTTAATCGAAAGTTACGGCGATAGCGTATGGGCGCACGTTGTTATTTCCATCGCCGTGCCAGCCTTGCTGGAGGCTTTTAAACCCGATATCATTGTGACAAACCCGCCGTGGGTGCCTATGACGGAGTATAAAAGCAATTATGTAGAGAACATACGGGAACAGGCTAGGAAGATTTTGGTTAAGACGCTAGGGGTTGATCCTGGGAGGGCGGCTTCAGTGGCCACAGGTTCAGACATCGCGTCTATTGCCCTGTACAAGGCTCTTCAAATAAGCAGAGAGGGCGTTGGCTTTGTCATGAACCGGGAACAATCCTTTTACCACAGAACCTCCGTCCCCTCTGGTATTGTGATGACGTATGCCGTTTTAAAAGACGCGTGGAAGGGCAGGGTTATACTTGTCGACGTTGATTACAACGCCTTTGGACATGGTATATATCCAGCTCTTATAATAGCAAAAAGAGAAGAGGGATCGGTGGAGTTGTACAGAGCTAATGTGACTGGGAAAGCCACAAAGAACGCAACGCTAGACGACGTTGACATAAGACTCGAGCCGCTGGGGGTCACCTATGAGGAGTATATGACACACGGCCTCTTGTGGGTTAAAGAATCCTCTGACGATATAGCGCGCAAACTCGGCGTGGAGAAAGTCGTCCCAAAGGGAGCGTATATAATGGGCTTATTCGGAGGGGAGAAGAAGAAGGGGAAGGAGAAAAGCGCTGGTCTAGTCGTTGAGGAATACAAAATCCAGGGTAATAAAGTCCTCTTGAAGTTGAGCGGATTGAGCAAAGCCTACGAGGCCACTATAGATATGATGAAACGATACGGTGTAGACATTTTCAAACTCTACTACGTTGGGCTTGTCAATCCGTTTAAATGCGGTACATACGACGTACTGCTTTCCTTCAAGGGAGAAAAGAATTTGAGGGAATTCTTAAAAGCCTTCATGAAGTTCAACAGTTCCACGTTATCGATGGATGATAAGGAGAAGTTGCAACGTCTCATTAAAGAAGTAAAGCAGAGTATCGATCTCCTGGAGAAAAACCGTTATTACGTGATATACAGAGGCGATAGAATATTCACCGCGTGTGTAGCCCATGAGACACACAAGGCTACATCTGAGTCGCATATAGGTTACATAGTGTGTTCGTCGGATGAGCAGGCTTACTACTATGCGGCCGTGCTTAACTACTTGGCTTATAAGGTCATGGAGTATGGGAGGACGTTTATAAGACATCAATCCGCGCGGCCACTTATAGCAATTATAACCGCCGGACTGTCGTGGAAAAATGTCAGCGACGAAATTAAACAGAAGGTTGTACAACTCTCTAAACAACTTAGTTCAACGCTGAGCTACACGTCCCCTATTCCCAACCAGGCACAAGCCTTGAAAAATATTGCCGAAAATAGTCTATTCAGAGAAATAGTTGACGTCTTTGACTAAAACCTTTGTAGACGATTTGGGACACTGGGATGTCTAGACTTAGTTTGGCCTATGTTGAATTTTTTCTATAATGGCTATGGTGTTCTTAGCGTCGTATTTTAGTTTTTTCTATGTAGTGGTTATATTTCGGGGGGTGTAGTTCGACATGTTTCAAATTGTGGCCAAGTCGGTGAAGGTGGGTCTGGTTTTTGTATTGATGAGTGTGTTGTATACACTTTTCTTTGTGTGGTGGCAGGGGGTTTTGGATGTGTATCCACTACTCGTGGGGGTTTACTTAATGACTTTTATATCTATCACCCCCTATATAATTGTCACCGTCGCCAACGCGGTGAGAGATAGGAGAGATGGGAGGTGGGTTGTCACTGTGGGCCTCTCTGGTGCTTTGATGATGTCTCTCGTGGCTGCATTAGTTAAGCTGGGGCAGTTGAGAGCTGCAGTCTCTCCATTTGTGATAAATAACTTGAAGTTCGACAGTACATTGGCGTTGTCGTTAGTTCTACTTGGGCTGTCGACGTTGATCTATATAGGCAGCGTCATGCCCGAGGGGGGTAGATTAGCACGTGCGGTGTATTTCAGCGTCGTAGAGGGGAGCCGCGACGACGATGAGATAAAGACTGTGTAGTGACAAGATATAAAGGTGTGTGTAGCATAAAGTGTGGAGAGTTTGTTATTGATTAGAGAGTTTGAGAGAGAGTTTTATGAATTAGTTGAGATTATACGTTTTGAAAGAGGGAGGAGGTATGTCTATAAAGCGTTTACGGGAGATAGAACTTACTATATCCATGTCGTAGTTATCGGAGACGTGGTCTACGTAGAGCTTTGGCATCCAAATTTCGCAGTGCCTTTGTTAGTTTTTCGCATCTCTGGCCAAGAGGAGCTGGCTAGTGTATTAGTTATGCTCAAGTCTCTAGTTGGTAAATTTTATTAACTAAGTGGGGGGCACTTTCTATGTCCTATAGTGTCTTAGAGGCGTTGAGAACACGCCCAGACTATGTAAAGAAAGTACTAGCCGCCAGGAGGATGGATCAGTCTCTAGTTGATAAATTTACCGCCTTAGATACAAAATGGAGACAGTTGAAGAAAGAAGTTGACGAGTTGAGACACCTCTATAATCAATTGTCTAGAGAGGGCGCGAAGGCGCCGCCGGATAAGAAAAAAGATATTGTAGAAAAGGCGCGGGCTCTCGCTCAGAGACTTGAGGAAGTGGAGAGAGAGCTGGGGCAGGTAGAGAAAGAGAGAGAGGATCTTCTATGGAATTTTCCAAATCTCATACATGACTCAGTGCCTATTTGTGAAGAGGGCGTGGACTCAGTGCCGGTGAGACACTGGGGGGTTGTGAAAGTCGTAGGTAAACACGACGTGGCTGTGGATTACGTTGTAGTAGAGAAGCCGCCTATTGGACATGCAGACATGGCCGAGTCTGTCTTAAAGATGGTAGATACATTAAAGGCTGGCGAGGTCGCCGGCAGTCGTTTCTACTATCTCTTCGACGATTTAGTTTGGTTAGAGTTCGCATTAACTATGTATGCCCTAGATTATTTAACTCAGAAAGGCTTCCGCCCAGTGATTCCACCGTATATGTTAAAATTCGACTTGATAAAGAGAGTTCTAGACTTCGAAACCTTTAAAGACGCCATATATAAAATCGAGGGGGAGGACTTGTACTTAATAGCGACTGCAGAACACGGAATCGCTGCGTATCTATACAAACGCGATTTAGTTGAAGAAGAGCTGCCTCAACTCTACGTTGGCTGGTCTCCCTGTTTTAGAAAAGAGGCGGGTGCCGGCAATAGAGACATAAAGGGCATCTTTAGAGTCCACATTTTCCATAAGGTAGAACAGTTTGTATTTTCGCTGGGGGAGGAGTCGTGGAAGTGGCATGAAGAAATTACAAAAAACACAGAGGAGTTAATAAAAGGGCTTGGACTGCCGTATAGAGTAGTTAATATCTGTGCACACGACCTAGGGGCGCCGGCCGCGAAGAAATACGACATAGAGGTCTGGTACCCTTCTCAGATGTTGTATAGAGAGTTGGCGAGTTGTTCAAATGTGACAGATTGGCAGTCCTATAGGCTGGGGATAAGAGTCACTAGAAGGGGTATGCGGCGTGAGTACGTCCACACGCTCAACTGCACGGGCTTGGCCACTACGCGTACAATCACTGCGATTCTGGAAAACTTTCAACGTGAAGACGGCGTAGTGGAGATACCCAAAGTCTTAAAGCCCTATCTAGAGCCTATTAAATCTGCGCCGAAAGATTATATATATCCAAAGTAATCAGCGTTTAGATCCGTCGTCATCTATCGGCATGTGTATATCTTCACAGCTGTGTCTAGAAATAGTTTTATATAGTTACTGTCTAACTCACTGTGTCTGCACACGACGTCGTAGTTGACATAATAGCAGAGGCATTTATGAAGTTTATAAATAGACTTTGTGAATGTGAACGTCTTAGAGAACTACACAATAGAGACATAGAGCTTGCTAAGATAGCAGACGAAGTCTCTAAGGCCTTGTCCGAGGGGAGAGAGGCAGATTTTGGACTAGTGACGGTAAAAGTCCAGAAGAAGTTATTCGGCCGTAAAGAGATCAAGGCGTGGCTCGACGGCAGAGAGATAGACGTCGGCTTATTACTTGCTGAGTTGTCTAAGGCGAAGTCTAGAGCGGCTTGGATCACAAACGATTGTTCTGAACAAGCCTTGCTAGAGGTTTTATATAGCTACGAAGATAGATATTTAATAGAGGTGGCTTTGAGAAACTTCGATAGTCTAAAAAATCTCTGTAGAGGCGAAGTGCCTAGAGTTGACTTCGGCGAGGCGCCGGCTCATGTAATAGAGGGAGTGGTAGTGGGGATGAGAAATTTCGCAAGTGGCCGTGGCGTTGGTAATTAAACTATCGGGCCGCGTATTTGAAAATGAAGAGTTAGTGTTGAAATACGTAGAGGTGTTAAAGACTGTTAAAGAGAAGATATGTGTCATAACGGGGGGAGGCGATGTGGCGAGGAGGTATATACAAATAGCGAAGAGAGGAGGCGCCTCATACACATTTCAAGACTTGTTGGGGATATACTCAAGTAGACTCAATGCGCTACTTCTAATATCTCTTTTAGAAGATGCACATCCAGAAGTCCCGACGAATCTCCAAGAGGTTTTGAAGGCGTGTCGTCAAAGCCGCATTGTAGTCACAGGCGGCCTACAGCCCGGCCAGTCGACGGCGACGGTGGCGGCCTTAGTGGCCGAGGCAGTAAAAGCCGGCGTTCTTCTAAATGCGGCGAATATAGATGCAGTATACACAGACGATCCTAGGAGGAATCCAAGTGCGAAAAAAATAGGAGAGTTGAAATATGATGATTTAGAAAAAATTCTCAACTCCAGTGCACTACCCGGAGGCTATGAATTATTAGACTTGTGGAGTTTGGCTATACTAAAGAGAAATTGTATAATTACATACATATTTGACAAAGATAGGCCAGACTACATACTAGATATACTACGTGGTGGAAACCCCGGCAGTAGGGTGACATGTTGACGTTGTCTAACCCCGCGGCAGGGGGCGTAATTCATCGACTCCGCGGCGGGAGACTCCCTGCCCCCCACCCGTTATATAAGAAGTATTACCTTTTAAATACTTCACATTTCTCAATACATGGATTGTATATTTTGTAAAATTGTAAAGGGTGAGGCGCCAGCATGGAAAATTTATGAAGATGAAGACTTTGTAATAATTCTCGACAGATATCCAGCGTCGTATGGTCACCTATTAGTAGTGTCTAAAGAACACCACTCTAGCGTCATCGATGCGCCGACGGACAAAATGGCAAGGGGGTTTGAAATAGCAATTAAATTAGCAAAGGCGTGGGCTGCGTTGGGGGCAAAGGGAGTGAATATAGTGACTAACGCAGGTAGAGAGGCTGGGCAAGTTATCTTCCACGTCCATATACACGTAATACCCCGTTGGGGAGGGCCGTTGTTATGGCATGGTAGAGAAGAGATAGAAGAGACTAAGGCAAAGGAGGTCGTGGAGAAACTTACAAAGATATTACCAGAGTATTTCTGATCAATTAATAATAAATGCCGTAGTTATAATACCGGTGAGACTTACAGAGACTGAGAGAAAAGTAGCAGAGCTATACGCCATGGGGGTGAGGCCTAGAGACATAGCGAGTAGGCTAGGCATTTCGATAAACACTGTGTACAAAGCCTTGTCTAAAGCAAGGAGAGTCATGCCAACAATTGACGACAGAGAGACGGAAAGACCTACTGGAGAGACGTGGAACACGTACGCCCCTATTTATACATTCAATATTTCTGTGTCGCTGTATACGCAGAGTAGTTGGCAAATAGTTGCTACACCTCAAGTAAAAAACTTAGACTTTGACGCGTTGATAAAAAAACTTGATGAAATTCTCGACTTGTTGAAAAAAGAACAGAAGATAAACAAGCCTATTAGAGAGCAGAGCGACGAGGTTAAGAATGACGGAGCGAAGAACAATGGGTACATGCCTGAGTCTTTGAAGAGAAATGTGTGGATATCTTTGCTGAGGAGTAAGTCTATCTAGCGATAATCTTTACTATCAAGCCGTCTGTGACTAAGTCTCCTCCAGACAGTCTTCTGCCGGTTTTTACATCTATTGCTGAGACGAACCTATTTCCCAAGTCTGTATGTATGGCATACGCCACATCTCTTATAGTATAAGTAGAGGGCACTAGTAACAGATCTGGGAGGACGTTGCCCCCTTTGTCTGTTAGTTTTTTCTCGTCTTCTACTGGGTATACTACTGTATATCTAAGCGCGTCGAAGACGGCTGAGTTTAAAGCCTTAACCACACCTGTGCTGCCCCACTTCTTTATCAAATCGGCGATTCTGTCTAGCACCGTCTTTTGTTGTTGATTTAGTTGACCAACTATTTCAAATCCGCTGTCGCCCGGCTTGTATTTAACTAAGCCTTTAGATGCGGCTTTTCTCAACGCCAGCTCAGCTTCGGCGGAGGCGGGGACTACAATACGATTTGGGTATGAGTTTTTAATTTTTTTAAACCCCTCCTCCCCCTCTGGCAAGTCTATTTTATTGGCCACAATGACGATTGGTTTACTTAGTGTCCTAGCTATGTTTGAAAATCTGTAGATATCTTCATCACTCCATTTACTTGGTTGTTTTTTTATTAAGTCAACTCTTTGCAAAGCATTTTCTATATGGATTCGACTTATTCCAAGGCCCCCCAGTTTTTCAAATAGCGCGTCTACGACATCTTTTTTACTGTATTCTACAGACCTCACGACTTTGTCCCAGTCTTTTTTTAGTATTGAGGCTATCCACATATCTACTTCTCTCTCAAGAAACTCTACATCTCTCACTGGGTCGTGTGTACCCGGTTTAACTAATCTACCTTCTTCGTCTGTAGAACCTGAGGCGTCGACTACGTGGATTAACACAGGAGCTCTCCGTAAGTGGTCTAGGAACTGGTTTCCGAGTCCTCTGCCGTGCCATGCCCCAGGCACTAAGCCAGCTACGTCTATTAACTCTATGGGTGCGAAACATACTCCATCTATCACAAAGTAGCTTTTTGGGCTGCACTTAAGATAGGCGCATGGACAATTATCTATTCTAACGTGTCCTATGCCTATGTTGGGATCTATAGTGGTGAATGGAGTGGGGGATATCTTGACGTCTTTTTGAGTCGCGGCGGCGAAGAAAGTAGATTTGCCGGCATTAGGCTTCCCCACAATGCCTATCTGCACTCGAGTAAATGTTACCACGTAGTATAATTTCCGATGTTTTAAAAATAAGAACTAGACGTCAGCTCTTTAATAAAGTAAAGGTGTAAATTTTTAAAATTTGTTTATAACACAGTCGTGTGTTAAAAAAAGAAGAAATCGAAAAGGCCATTGGGAAGCCAGTTCCCCAGTTTGTAAGAGATGTTTTAGAACACCCCCCGTTTAGAGTCACTGTAACTACAAATTTAGAGACGCTCACTGCATATCTCCGTAAGTTTCCAGTAGACATAGTGCCTGTCTTTAAATCTATCTTCTCAGATGATGTGGCTGGAGTTGTCTACCCACAGACTAGCCTACTTCTAAAGAGTAAGAAAAAAGATGTGAATCTGGGAGAGTTGATAAATCAGCCGCTAGTTGTAAAAGAGAGTTGGAAGATTGAAAATGTAGTAGAGATCTTAATGAGTGAGTCAAAGTGGGGCGCAGTGGTTGTAGACGAAGAGGGCAAATACGTAGGAGTGGTAAGTCTAAGAGGACTACTTTCAGCTTTAGCGCTGCGGGAGCCTAAGGCTAAGTCTGTAAACGCAGTGTACAGCCAAGCCGAGGAAAAAAAGTCGAGAATTGGATTTGTAAAAGCTATTGAAAGAGTGGACAAAGTGTTTAAGAAAATCGCCGGCGGCGTGTACGACGGCTATGTAGTACTTAACAGAGAGGGAGGCGCCGCGGGGGTTTTGACAGTGTGGGATTTTGTAAAATCTAGAAGGTGGTATAAGGGGAGCGGCGAGCCTAGGCCGATTTTTGGAAAGGGGGCCGCCAGGGGCGAGAGTAAACAAGTCGGCGTGGCTAGGGTGTGGAGAGTAATGTTTAAAGGCGTTGCCGTGGCTACGCCAGACACTCCGTTGGAAGAAGTGGCGAGATATATGGCAGATAGTGGGCTATACGTCGTGCCTGTTGTGGACAGATCCGGCAAAGTAATTGGGTCTGTGTCTGTGTGGGATGTGTTCTACGGCTACCTCTACGGAGTTAAAGAAGGACGTGAAGACATAGCTGTCCGTAAGGCGGTAGAAGTACAAGTGACAAAGCCGTCTCTAGAGGCGGCTATAAGACTCAGACCTGTTAAACACGTCACTGGGCTCAGGGCGTCGAATATAATGTTGAGAGATATACCTGCGGTAAATGTCAGAGATACAATGTCGAGGGTGAGAAAAGTTTTTCTAAGGTCAGGTAGCGAGATAGTGGCTGTAGTAGACGACGAGGAGAAAATAGTGGGCTTTATAACACGTAGAGACTTTTTGACATATATAGCAGAGAAGTCGCTAGGTTTTTGGAAAAGGCAGAGGGGAAAGTGGCTAGTTCTTAAAGAACATGTGCTTCCGGGCGAGAGAGCTAAGATTGCAATAGAGGAGGGCACGGCTGGCGACATTATGAAGACTAGCTACCCAACTGCGAGAGAGGATTCTACAGTGGAGGAAATTGCCTATAAGATGTTGGCTGCCGGCACTGATTATATAGTCATAGTCGACGAGAAGGGAGCGGCGGTGGGGGTTGTTACAAAGAGAGAATTGGCGAAGGCGTATGCCGAGCGGGGTCGGAGTGTAACAGTAGGCGAGTTAATGACGCCGCTTGAAGTAGCCGTTGTAAACGTCTACAGTAGTTTATCCTCAGTAGTGCGTAAAATAAACGCATATGAGTTAGACGGCGTTTTAGTCACAGAGGGAAATGAACTAAAGGGCGTCGTCTCAGTGGAGGATTTAACTTTGAGACCTATTGAAGAGACGTTGAGAGGCGAGAAGATTGTATTTTTCACAAAGTCTGGAGAGTTAAAGAAGAAGACGACTGGTTTGAGTAGAATGCGCTACTCTAAGGCCGGCACTCTAATGGCCATAGACGTTATGAAGACGGCTCAGTATGTAGCTACGGTGAATTCAGAAGTTAGAGAAGTTATTGAAAATCTCATAGATCAAGGAGTATTGCCTGTAGTAGATGAACAAGGAAGACTGGCAGGTGCGCTTAACGTTATGGATATTGTAAAAGATCTAGCGAGAGTATATGTGACATATGCCGCGCCAGAGAAAATTGTTGAGGAGGTCAAAGAGAGAGTTAAATAGTCTTTATTCAAGTTTTTATAGGTAGAGCAATAGAGAGACATGACTGAGGTAATTCTAAAAGTAGCAGAGGCGCGTTCTCGCGACGTGGGGAGAAGTATAGTCAGAATACCCGTTCGGATTATGAAAAAACTTGGCATAGAGCCAGGCGACTATGTCGAAATTATGGGGCGGAAGTCTGCCTTTGCACAAGTGTGGCCTTCTTATCCAGAGGATGAAGACAAAGAAGTCATTAGAATGGACGGCATTATTAGACAAAACGCGGGAGTCGGCATAGGAGACACTGTAAAAGTCAGAAAGGCACAACTAAGGCCGGCGCAGAGAGTAGTACTAGCCCCGACAGAGCCTGTCAGAGTAGACCCCGAGTATTTGCGAAAACAAATTCTACTTGGAAAGCCTGTGGCTAGGGGGCAGGCTATTGACGTACCTTTCTACGGCGGCGCCATTAGATTTGTCGTCGTCCAAGTCCAGCCTGGGCCCGCTGCGTATGTCTCTATAGATACTGAAGTTACAGTAAGAGAAGAGCCTGTTAAAGAGGCAGAGTTGACAATTCCAAGAGTGACTTGGGAGGATATTGGGGATTTGGAGGATGCTAAGCAGAAGATTCGTGAGCTTGTGGAGCTTCCTCTTCGTCATCCTGAGCTTTTTAAACATCTTGGTATTGAGCCTCCTAAGGGTATTTTAT
>JAWBJM010000024.1:0-22863 GCA_038832545.1 Pyrobaculum sp. | reverse complement strand
CTGCTACTACCTTAACTTGTACAGGTAACTAAGTGGAACATTTAAGGAAGATAGTCAAAGAAGACTAAGGCTTGGTAGAATAGAGGGTATGAGTATTGTAGTAATTGCCAGACCTAGATGCCGTAGCCAACGAACGTGGTTAAATCAGTAGACCTAGTGCCTTTTCGCGACTTAATTGCTATGGTATTGTTCACAACAAGTGAAAGGGTTTCCTAAACAACAAGCTGGCCATGCCTACTGGCTAACCAGCAAATCTTACCCTTCTGCGAGCTAGTCCCTTCAGCAGAAGCTTGCAAACGTTAGCCATGGGCGAACAATAACTCATTGACCAGCCCGCTTATTTCTGACTCAACCACAGCCAACTATACGTGTGGCCATGTGGCTGAGGATTCCCCAATATGTGACTAACTAGTAGGTAGAACCACCAAGTCACACAGATGAAGAAAAATCAAAACGTGAACCTAAAAGACTATGCCAAAATAGCCATGCTGGAGACACTTTTAGACGACAATTTGCTAAGTGGGAAAGAGAGAATGGCGAAGTATACGACATGACTCACACCTATCACTAAGATTTAGGGTATGTGGCCAGAGGTGCAGAGATCAAAATAACTTGCCGTAACACCTCAGCAAATAGAGCGGCGGGAGATAACCTCAGCCCTAAAGAGCCCCGGCCGGTAGCTGATTTCCAGCCACTTTGAGCCGGCCCTCTCCTTCTTCGCCACGCTCATCTCTACGCCGGCCACCTCAACGGCGTTGGGGCCGGCTTCTATCTCCTTAAGGGGCGTGGTGACGGGAGGAAGGGTCATAGCCTGCATGAAGCTTAACTACGAGAAAGCCGCCGTGTTGGCGGCGTTAACGGGTGACGAGTCGCTGAGAGGGAAGAAACGAGCGACACTTACCGCCAAGCACCTATTCGCCATGGCGAGGATTAAGGGAGTCGGCTGGGGGCTTTTGAGGTGGTATGCCGGGGTGATGGCCGAGAGGCCCAAACACGGCGAGTAGCCCACGGCCAGCAAGACGCCGGGGGCAACCCGCAGGCGCCCAGCCCATGAGGGCAAACTCTATGCATTGATCTTATTACCGATGGTCTAAACCATTAAGAGGGACGAAAGCCCCGGCCGGGATTTGAACCCGGGACCTCCTCAGTCGGTAGCTCGGAGGCTGTTACCAGTGAGGCGCTCCACCAGGCTGAGCTACCGGGGCTAGGAGCTAAATTGCACCGTTTTAAAAGCTTTGCTGAGATTTTGGCAACGCGGCTTTTAACGACTGAGGAGTTAGGCAAAGGGGCCTGAGTGAGTTTTATGAGGCCTGGGGCTAGGCAACGCGACCGGTCAGAAAAAGGTTCACAGCGATTTACTATTTTATGAAAATGCAGGTCAACTCAAGGCCAAGCGATGTTGTGGCCGGGGGCGAGTTAGGGTCTTGGACGTCATGGCGGCCTCCGGCGTAGCCGGCGCGGCGCTGGTTATGGCGCTTGCAGAGAGGGGTTCTCGGTGGTGTTGCACATCGCGTATCTAAGGCCCGAGGAGTTGGGCTCATCGCGGGCGTAGCTGGCATGCGCGGATAAGGTCGAGTTAGGCGCGGTTGCCGACGCGGCCAGGTTGCCGGAGGCGTTTCCGGGAGGGTTGTTTGAGCTGGGGATCGCGCGAGAGTTCCATGGCGCATCTCGACGTGTGCCATCTGCCGCTGTTCGTGGCGGGGGCGAAGTTGCTCCAGCCGCCCTCGGCAATCTTGATAATAGAGCAACGTGACGTGATGACACAGATGCTTCTGAACAACGTGTATCTCTCATGTACGTGTGGAGAATGACGTACTGTACATGCGCAAAGAGTACGAGTGGATGAGGGGCATGGCGGAAGATGTCTTCAAGAGGTCCGAGCTTAGAATCCGGGGCACTTACTCGGTACGGCTTTGGGAAGCGGCGCAACTGGCAACGTTCGCCGGGGTCTTCTGTAGGTAGTCTCTATATGCGCCTTTGCCGATCCTCTCTACGGCCCCTCTAAGGCGGCGGTTGCAAGGCGGCCGCGGACGACTCTCCCCACGTGGGAAGGACTTTCCGCCACCTTGCCCACCAAAAATTTATATGTCTGATGTCCTCCTACTAATGCGCAGGTTGATTGTACTTCTCGGAGTGGCCGTGGCTCTGCTATTCGGCCTTCTTGTGTTGATGTACAGCCACCAGCCGCGTGAGTACGAGGTAAACTACACAATAGCCGTCTCTTTTTACTCGGCTGAGGGGTCGCAGAGTTGGGACCTCGGCTGGATGGTGGTGGGGGTTGGGCGGGAGAACTACACAATGGGCGTCTTTAAATATCCCGGCGCTGAGCTTTTGGTTTTTGAAGCCACCGAGGGCGGCAGGAACTACACGGCAGTCTGCGCCATGGGGCGGTGTTTCAGAGACACCCCTCAACGAGACCTTGATGTGCTTAATTTCAAGGTCACAGACATAAAGGCTACTGGCAAGTGCAGGCATATGGGCTACGAGGGGGAAGTGTATAGGGTCGAGGGCGTATTCGACCTCCTCGCCGAGGTGGCGAGGGCGCGTGGGGTGGAGTTCAACGTGACTGGGGCAGGGGAGGTGTGCATAGCGGGGGATTTGTTGCTGTGGGCGCGGGAGAGGTACGTGTTTAACGTAGGGGGCCGCCAAGCCGTTTTCGTGGTAGTCATCAACGCCTCTAAGATTGGCCCCTATAACGAGGAGAGGTATAGGGAAATTTTACAAAAGGCGAAGGCCAGCTAGGCGCCGTGTGCCTATTCGCCACTCTGCCCACCCCTAACTACTTTGACAGCTTCTCTTCGAGCTTTTTTAAGAAGTGTTCCAGAAGCCCCTTGGCGACCTCGTCGGAGGGTATTTTGCTCACGACGCCGCTGGGGTCCGGCCCGTTGTACTGGTACTCGTGCAGGATAAGCGCAAGGGCCGTGAGCTCAACTACGTCGGGCTCTCTTTCCCTCAGCTTTTCGGATATGGCCGCTAGCATCGTAGTGGGGACCACGGCCAGTACCCACTCTTTGCGCGGAACGGCTAGGCCCTTACCCAGTTGTTTATAGCCCTCGAAGTGGAAGAGGTCTTGGTTTTTTATTGCCAGGTAGGAGAGGTAGGACTTCCACGCCTGAAATGCCTTACCGGCGGCGTTTCTTAAAAGCCCCGCCTCCATAAATTTCTTCGCCACTTCCACCTCGGCCTTGCTCTCCTCTAGCCTAGCCCTGGCGATTTTATCTAGCGGAATTCTCACAACCTCAGCCCTCACAGAGTTGCCCATATGTCGGGTTATAAGTCTATCCCAGCGCTATGGCCACAGCGCCTGAGGCGCTCAGCCGCTTAACTTAACCGCTTTCCCTCTTCTCGTAAGCTTCTGAAAGCCTTGGGGGCCCACCACGTGTATCTCCACCGGGGCGTAGAGCGGGAGACCGAGCTCCTCCGCCCTTTGGAATATCTCCTCTATTATACCAACCGCCTCTTCGCGGCTGGGCTCCTCCGGGAGGACTACGGCGATGTCAATATCGCTTAACACAGTTAGGCGACTCTCGGCGGCGCCTCCAACGACGTATACCTCCGCGTCTGGTCTCACCTCTTTGACCGCCCTCGCCACTGTCGTAGCGAGCTCCCTCCACTGGGCCAAGGCTTTGAGCAGAACGTCAGTCACGGTCGCCGAAGACGCTTTTCTCGATTCTCTTGGCCAGCTCCACGACGTTCCTAGCGGCGTGTAGCAAAGCGGTTGCTTGGTCTCTGGAGTACTGAAAGGGCCCGTACACCGACCGCGTATGGGCCTCCTCAAGCTCGGCTAGAATCCTCTTGTTCCTCTTGGCGAAGTCCATCACCTCATCTGCCAGCGCCCTCAGCCCCTTTTCCTCAAGCGTATAAGCTAAAAGCCCTATTAACATTCTGGCGTTGTGCCCGCGCCACTCCTCGCCGGTTAGTCTAAAGAGGGGACTTTTGAGATACAGCTGGGCAACGTATTCTGCATGGAGGGCGGCTAAGTCGTACTCGCCCTCGTTCAGCAACCTATCGGCAAGCTGGGGCATTGAGAGAGCCCGCCTTCTTAACAACGCTGAGTATTCGCCGCTCATGTAGCTACCACTAAAAAGAGCGCCCCCATACACCATTGCGACAAGCCACATCTCTTCCTGGTAATTGCAACGATCCCGACAACCGAGGTCTCCACATGAGAATAGTGTAGTCACTATTTATAGTCACCGCCAAGGAGGTGCGAAGTCGCGACTCTCGACCGTGTAGGCTAAGCCGCGGCCGAGGGGGTTAGCAACCCTTCGGGCGCGCCCCCGCCCATGCGCACCGCGGCGCCCGCATGGGCCCAGTGCCCCCGGGACTCCCGATAGTAGAAAGAGGGCGTAAGCCGCCGCAGAGGCCGTTCTCAGCCGACGCTACGACGACTTTATTTGCGCCGCTCTCCTTGGCCACGTTTACGCCGCTCACCGGTCTTTAAACCTTCCAGTTGGGTTAGACCAATTTTATATACAGGTCTCAGCCAGATTGGATTTAACCAGGGGAGTCCTCCCCTCTCCGATGGATATCCCGCTTTAGGAGGCGGCATTGTAGAATAACGCCAGATACCGCTACTCTTTGGGGCCCAGGTTTTATTCCGGACTTTCACTTCAGGCAAGCCGCCGCGTTTAGGACATCTATACAGCCGGTAGGGGCAAACCTCTCGCCACAAGTTATAGGCCTGAGGCGTACATCATCTCCGAATCCCCGTCACTGCCTATGAGTGGGAGGTATATATAGTCTTTTTGCAGAAGAAAAACTTATATAGAGGTTAAATGGGGGTGGCATGGATCTGGGGCCAGAGGGGAAAGTGGGGCGATTTACGTAGTCACAGACAGCCCCACTGTATATGACAAGGTAATAGTTGACGCCCTATCCTCTAAAGGAAAGAGGGCTTCTATTCTCAACGTCTCCGAAACTCCTGTCTATAAAATACGCGGAACAGCCCTACTACGGCTGGGCAATCCGTACGCCGCGGTGATTTACGGCCAAGTTTCCGAGGCGAGTATAAACCCGCCTGAGGCGATATCCTCAGCCTTAAATAGACTCGCTTGGATTTCTAAATTCGGCCCCCCTCACGTGATAATCTCCACGGACTATTCTGTGGAAAAAGTGGAGCTTGAAAGGCCGTGGTTTTTAATGACGGCTTGGAGGCTCGAAATAGACGGCTCTGTCACCAGCGTAGAGGGGGCGAAGAGCGTGTTAGAACACAGGATGTACATGAAAAACCCGCTATCTAAAGTCTCCTTAGTCGTTCCCAAGCCTCACAGAACGATATCTGTTTTCGCCACAGTGAAAAACGCCACCGGCCTCGTGTCTGAGGTGTTGAGCCACTTGGGCCTTTTATATGCGAGAGTAGTGCTGGGGGACTACGGCGGGAGACATTTCGTAATAGACGTCGACCCGGTGCCGAGGCTTGAAAACAAAGAAGAGGCTCTGGCGGTGGCGGAGTTGTTATGAAAGTCTGTATTATAGGAGCGTCGGGCTTTGTGGGCGGGGAGCTTTTGAGAATACTCTTGCAACACAGCGGCGTGGAGGTGGTCTGTGCCACTTCTAGAAGATTTAAGGGGGAGTATGTATACAGAGTTCACCCCAATCTGAGGGGGTTCACCCAGTTGAAATTCGTAGAGCCCTCAATAGACGCGGCGTTGAAAGCCGATGTGGTATTCCTCGCGTTGCCGCACGGTGAGTCTGTCAAATGGGTCCCTAAGCTCTACGAGTCTGGCGTCGCGGTTTTTGACCTCAGCGCGGACTTCAGGCTGAAAGACCCTAACGCATATGTGGAGTGGTATAAGTGGCCGCAGCCTCACCCCTATCCTGACCTTTTACAAAAAGCTGTGTACGGCCAGCCGGAGCTACACAGAAGCGAACTAGTAGGGGCTAAGCTCGTGGCAGTGCCCGGCTGTATGGCAACGGCGTCTATATTAATGCTGGCGCCTTTAGCTAAACACGGCTTGTTGGGAGAGACGCCGCCTGTGGTAGACGCCAAAATTGGATCAAGCGGGGCTGGGGCTGAGGGGTCTGTGGTAGATCTCCACAGCTATAGGACTTATGTAGTTAGGCCTTACGAGCCTGTGCATCACCGCCACATTGCGGAGATTGAACAAGAGCTTTCTCTACTGGCGGGGAGGGGGGTGAAAGTGGCCTTTACGCCACATGCTGTAGATTTAGTCAGGGGGATATACGCCACTGGCCACGTCTTTGTGGATAAACTGCCGGTGGAGGCAGATATGTGGAAGTACTACAGAGCTATGTACGGCGACTCTAAATTTATCAGAGTGGTGAAGGACAGACTGGGCCTCGCCAGGTACCCCAATGTGAAATACGTCCTGGGGTCTAATTTTGTAGATGTGGGCTTTGAGCTAGACCCACGCCTCGGGAGGATTGTCACATTTGCAGCTATTGACAATTTAGTGAGGGGGGCCTCTGGACAGGCGGTGCAGGCTTTTAATATCGCAATGGGGTTCCCAGAGGACGAGGGGCTTAGACATATACCACTGGCGCCGGTATGATAGTGATAAAGATCGGCGGGTCTGTAGTCTGTAAAGACGTGTCGAGAGTAGTGGCTAATTTGCCTAAGTACGCCTCTTCTGCCGTAGTGGTACACGGCGGCGGCTGTTTAGTAAATGAGTATATGAAGAAGATGGGGGTGGAGCCTAGGTACTTAACACACCCGGGGGGGTTGGTGAGTAGGTACACAGACTTGGAGACGTTGAAGATTTTTGTCATGGCTATGTCGTTGATTAATAAGTCTATTGTGGCGAGTCTACACGCCATGGGGGTAGAGGCCCTGGGCCTAACTGGCGCTGACATGGGGGTGGTGAAGGCCAGGAGGAAGGAGAGGGTGATTATTGTCGACGAGAGGGGTAGGCAGAGGGTAGTAGACGGCGGCTACGTGGGCCGCGTCACTGAGGTGGCTGTGCAAAAACTCCTCCCGCCCCCCCTCAAAGTCCTCTCGCCGCTGGCTGTGTCTGAGAGGGGGGAGTTGTTGAATATAGACGGCGACCAGTTGGCCTTCGACGTGGCCAGGGGGGTGGCCGCTGAGAAGTTGGTAATACTAAGCGACGTAGATGGGCTGATGCTGGGGGGGAGGGTGGTGCCCCGCCTCACTCCACAAGAGGCTGAGGAGTTGGTGAAAAATGAAGAGGTGAGGGGGGGCATGAAGCGTAAGTTGTTAATGGCGGCGGAGGCGGCGAAGTTGGGGATTGAGGTGGTGATTTCTAACGGCTTGGTGGAGAGCCCCATCGACGCGGCGTTGGGGGGAGGGGGTACACACATTGTTAAAGCTTAAATATAGTTTGTATATTGACGCTATGGCAAGTCAAAAACTAATAGTCCAATGTACAGTCTGTGGCACTGAGTTCGACCTACCTGAAGATGTATTAGACGGCGAAATTGTTAGCTGCCCCACTTGTGGGGCGCGGTTTATAGTAAAATTGAAAGACGGCGCCGCTACGCTTGAGGAGTTTAAAGGCGACGTTGAGGACTATGGCGAGTGAGTCGGGGCGAGTAAAGTAGTTCTTGCATACTCGGGGGGTCTGGACACCACAGTCGCCGTAAGGTGGCTTTCTGAAAAACTGGGGGCGGAGGTCTACACAGTCACTGTAGACGTTGGGCAGGAGGAGGATTTTGAAGAGGTTGAGCGGAGGGCCTACAAGGCGGGGGCGAAGCAACATTTCTATATAGACGCTAAGAGAGAATTCGCCGAGGTGTATATATCTAGAGCTATACTAATGAACGGCATGTATGAGGGGCTCTACCCGCTTGGCACGGCGTTGGCTAGGCCGTTGATTGCGGAGAAGGTTGTAGAGGTGGCTAGGAGAGTGGGGGCGGACGCCGTGGCCCACGGCTCTACGAGTAAGGGGAATGACCAAGTGAGGTTTGACGTCACTGTGAAGGCGTTGGCGCCTGACTTAAAAATAGTCGCCCCGGCGCGGATTTGGGGGATGACTAGGGCGGAGGAGATTGAATACGCAAGACGCCACGGCTTGCCCATCGGCGAGGTGCATAAAAAATATAGTATTGACGACAACCTCTGGAGTAGGTCTATAGAGGGGGGCCCTCTCGACGACCCTAGAGAAGAGCCGCCGGAGGACGCGTTTAAGTGGACTGTGTCGCCAGAGAAGGCGCCGGGGGAGCCCACCTATGTCAAAATTACATTTGAGAGGGGTCTCCCCACTGCGTTGAATGGAGAGAAGATGCCGCTGGAGAGGTTAGTATCTACGTTAAACCACGTCGGCGGCGCCAACGGCGTGGGGAGAATTGACCACGTGGAGAATAGACTAGTGGGGTTTAAGAGTAGAGAGGTGTACGAAGCCCCCGCCGCCGTTATACTATACCACGCCCACGTAGATTTAGAAAAGCTGGTCCTCACCCCGAGAGAGCTTAGATTTAAACACTACGTCTTAGACCCCCAGTGGGCGGATTTAGTATACCAAGGCCTCTACGTAGAGCCCCTCCGCGGCGCCTTGGAGGCTGCGGCGGCCGAGATGGAGAGGTGGGTCACGGGCGAGGTGGTGGTGAAATTGTACAAGGGGTCGCTCCGGGTGGTGGGCCGCACGTCGCCACACGGGGGGTATGACAGAGAGCTTGTGGACTACGCCGCGGGGTGGTACCCCACAGACGAAGAGGCTAGGGGGTTTATAGAGATGTGGAGTCTACACACACTTACTGCAATACGCAGAAGAGGACAACTAGACACACGCCAGCGGGGGTAATCTGCTGAGTTATGGAGGCTTTAGTTACCTACATCCCTTTTTATAGAATACACGAGGTGTTTGATTACTTTCTCGCCAACGCCCAGATAATAAAGCCGAAGAGAAAAATTGTATACGTAGACAACGTATACACCGATAGACAAGTTATATTGCTTAGGAGAATCCTCCCCGAAGACGTCGAGTTAAAATGGGGCAACTGGAGGAGTAGAGGCGGGACGTGGTTCGCAATTTTAAAAGACCACCACGAAATAGGAGGCGAAATCCTAGTCGTAGATAGTGACAATATATTGTCAGACAGCTACATGGAAGTACATAACTGCCTCTCGAAGTATCCCATATACACTATACTAAACTTCGAGTCGTACAGCCCAGATAGTCTATTTATAAAACTTAGTAGACTTGTGGAGGCTCAATGTAAGGCTTACCTCTACAGAGTGTACAGAGGGAGCTTGGGGGCGTTATTAGGAAAGGGCCCACCTTTTTTCATAGGGCCAAAACAAGCCGTCTATATAAAGACGCCGATTGATAAGAATGTTGTAGAAAAAGTCGAGAGGGCATTTAGCCAGGTGAACCCAGCTCTTCGACAACATATTTCAGATGAGACAGTACTTGGAGTAATTGCCTACTACTCTGGGTTGAGGGAAGTCCCTTGGGCTGTCGCGAGTAACCACTATCACCACGGATCGATCCCTCCAAAAGTTGTGAAATCTCAAATCGCCTTAGCTCATTACCAGTTCGCTAAGGCGTTACGTAGAGAATTTAATACGAGAGAGGTTTTTCTATATGAAATCAAATATCTAGCCGCTTACTATAAAAACGCCCCGGCCATGAGATGATGCCGGTGACACTAATAAAGATAAAGACATATTCTCGTTATGATTCTGTCTATAATTACTAAAAATAGTCGAGAAAGTTGGTGAGAAATTTGCTGAGGTTTTAGACTCTTCGCTTCAAGTTCCATACCAGGCTATTATTTTAATTGATGACTCAGATAACGACAAGACTGCTACTTTTATAAAACGATTTGCAGAGAGCCGCGGCAAGGAGCTTATTGTGACGCGGAGTAGGAACTACGGCTATTTTAAGCCTACTCGAGCCACGGCGAGGCAGACAGCTATTGACATATTCCTCGAAAACTTCTCAGAGGAGTGGCTGTTTTTTCTAGACGACGACTTTATCTTAAACCCGGGGTGGTGGGAAGAGGCGTCGAGATATACGCAGGAGCCAAGGGTTGGGCTGGTGTGGGGTGTTGACTACACTCCTAACTGGGTCGACAGGTTGATATGGTTCGAGACACGGGGCGTCGCGCAGCGCGACTACGCCGTGGCGAATTTCAAAATTCGGGGGGGCCTACACGACACTCTGCTGAGGAGAGAGGCGATTGAGGGTATCAAAATCCCCCCGTGGCTACACGTATACGAAGACGCCTATGTGAAGAAATATATTGAATGCAAAGGGTGGCAGTGGAGAATAGTAGAAGTAGGGGGAATACACCTTCGCGTAGGCGCAGAGGGTTACACTAAACGCGACGTAGGCATAATGATAAAGGCCACGGTCCAGTATAAATTTGAGGAAATATCAACGTCACAGATACTAAAGGCTCTATTTGGACTACCCGCCTATATGTTCTACGCCTATAAGGCGTATAAGAAGCCCACTCGGGGCCTTCAGATATGGCGTTTCCGAGCTTCATACTGGTTAAAAGTCTGGCTTGGACAACTCACTCATAGAGGCGATCCGTGTGCCAAACTCTTAAATAGGTAGCGCAAGCTACATGAGGCTCTATGCGTGCAATCTTTTGACTTGGCGGCCGTGGCGCAAAGTTCTTGAGAACGTCGGTCGTCTTATCAGAGGTGGTGCCGGCGGCGTATTAGAGAGGACGTAAGTTAAATTTTTTTAATGTTTCGTTATGTTACGTCTCTATGGGCTTGGCCGGGGATTTTGTAAAGATATGGGGGAGGTGGGCGGTTGGTGGTTAGAGGGTGTCTGGAGAGGCCGGCGGTGAGGCAAGGCGGTGAGGCCCGGCGAGGTCTACGCGGGTGTGTTAATAGTAGAGGTGGCCACTTTGCGGATGTGGATGGAATGGCGAGGGAGCTCGCCGCCTCTACTGGCGATGACCCCGGGGCTGTGGCTAGAAGAAGAGGTGTGGAGAGTGTTAAAAGCCGCCGAGGAGATTGCGGCGGGGAGGTAGTGAGAGAGTTGGCGTAAAGTATTTAGTGTTTTTAATCTCGCCGCTATATGTCTATATTGTTGTACGGCTTCGGGGGGGTGGGTAGGACTTATGCAGAGGTTCTATACGCCAAGACTCAGTACAGGCTTTGTGCAGTTTTTGACAGCAGGGGCGGCGTGGGGAGTAGAGAGGGGCTGGGCTGGGGGGAGGTGAAGACTTTGTTAAAACAGCCGAGGGGGGCGGTGGCCGAGTCGGGGGTTGGTAGGAGATTGGAGGTTGAAGAGGCGTTGGACTTCTGCCAAGTGGTAGTAGACGTGTCTCCTCCCAACTACATAGACGGCGAGCCTGCGTTGTCTCTATATAAAAAAGCTCTGGCTAGGGGGCTTTCTGTAGTGACGGCGAATAAGGCGCCGCTGGCTTTAAAATTCTCTGAGTTGGCGAATAAGAGGCTGTACTACAAAGCCACAGTTATGGCCGGCACGCCGTTGGTGGATTTACTCAAAGGCCTCGCGCCGCAGGTTGTGACTCACGTAAGAGGTATTCTAAACGGCAGTACTAACTACGTCATGACTAGGGTGTACAAAGACGGGGTCCCCTTCGACAGAGCTGTAGAGGAGGCTAAAGAGCTTGGGATCTTGGAGCCGGACCCCCGGCTAGATCTAGAGGGCCTAGACCCCGCGGCGAAGTTAGTAATAATTGCAAATACGTTGGGGGTCTCCATCGCCCTAGGCGACGTGGTGAGGAGGCCGCTGGAGCCCAGAGGCCCCGTGACGAGATACGTGGCGTCTCTAGACGTGAGTAGAAAAGCCGCCGTGGTGGAGCCAGTGGCTCTGCCGCCGGACGACCCCCTCCATGTGGATTACACAATGAACGCAGTAGAGATCTCTACAGACGTCAATAAGATTTTAGTAAAGGGGAAGGGGGCCGGTAGGTTAGAGACCGCATATGTTTTACTAAATGATACATTTAAGGCATTAGGTTGACATATTTAAAATCACATTTTCTATAATTATGAAAATGTTTTTATCTACTACAAATTTTCGGCTATATGTCTATAACGAAAGAGTCGGAGCTGCCTTTTGAAGAGCGGATAGTAAATCAAAGGTGGCAGCATAGACACACGCCTATAGATGTCTACTACAAATTCCACAGACAGACTGTGGAGAATATTGAGGCTTTTTGGGAGGGGGTGGCCAGGGAGTTGGAGTGGTTTAAGCCATGGGATAAAGTGCTAGACGCCTCAAACCCGCCGTTTTATAAATGGTTCGTGGGGGGGAGGCTTAATCTATCTTACCTCGCCGTAGATCGCCATGTAAAAACTTGGCGTAAGAATAAAGTAGCTATCGAGTGGGAGGGGGAGCCTGTAGATGAGAATGGGTACCCCACTGAGAGGAGGAAGTTGACTTACTACGACCTCTTCCGTGAGGTGAATAGAGTGGCGTATATGTTGAAGAGTAACTTTGGCGTGAGGAAAGGCGATAGGATAACTCTCTATTTGCCGATGGTCCCAGAGCTGCCTATTGCTATGCTCGCCGCGTGGAGGATAGGCGCAATTACGAGCGTAGTCTTCTCGGGCTTTTCCTCAGAGGCCTTGGCTGAGAGAATAAACGACTCCCAGTCTAAAGTTGTAATTACAGCAGATGGCTTCTGGAGGAGGGGCAAAGTGGTGAGGCTGAAGGAGGTGGTAGACACAGCTTTAGAAAAGACAAGCGGCGTCGAGAGCGTCATAGTCTTGTCGAGACTGGGGCTGAGAGACGTGCCTATGAACAACGGCAGAGACTACTTCTGGCACAAGGTGTTGCAGGGCGTCCCCGTCAACGCGTATATAGAGCCCGAGCCTGTGGAGAGTGAACACCCCTCTTTTATACTCTACACCTCTGGCACCACTGGGAAGCCCAAGGGCATTGTCCACGACACAGGCGGCTGGGCTGTCCACGTATACGCCACGATGAAGTGGGTCTTCGACATAAGAGACGACGACGTCTATTGGTGTACTGCAGACATAGGCTGGGTCACTGGCCACTCCTATGTAGTGCTTGGGCCTTTGATGATGGGCGCCACGGAGGTGATGTACGAAGGGGCGCCCGACTTCCCCCAGCCCGATAGGTGGTGGGCTATAATTGAGAGATACGGCGTGACGATATTCTACACCTCCCCCACAGCCATTAGGATGTTTATGCGCTACGGCGAAGAGTGGCCGAGGCGTCACGACTTATCTACTCTTAGGATTATCCACTCTGTCGGCGAGCCGATTAACCCAGAGGCGTGGAGATGGGCCTATAGAGTGTTGGGCGGGGAGAAAGTTGCCTTCGGCTCTACTTGGTGGATGACAGAGACAGGCGGCGTCGTCGTTAGCCACGCGCCTGGGCTCTACCTAGTCCCAATGAAGCCGGGCACCAACGGCCCACCTCTGCCCGGGTTTGAGGTGGACGTCTTAGACGAAAATGGAAATCCGGCGCCGCCGGGGGCTAAGGGGTATTTAGTAATTAAGAGGCCTTGGCCCGGCATGCTACACGGCGTCTGGGGAGACCCGGAGCGTTATATAAAGACCTACTGGTCGAGATTCCCCGGCGTCTTCTACGTGGGGGACTACGCCATTAAAGACCAAGACGGCTATATATGGGTGTTGGGGAGGGCGGACGAGGTTATTAAAGTGGCTGGCCACCGCCTCGGGACGTATGAGTTGGAATCTGCCTTGGTGTCTCACAGCGCCGTGGCTGAAGCCGCCGTGGTGGGCGTGCCGGACTCAATAAAAGGCGAGGTCCCCATCGCCTACGTCGTGTTGAGACAAGGCTTCGAGCCATCTGAGGCGCTTAGGAAAGAATTGAGAGAACACGTTAGGAGGACAATTGGGCCGGTGGCAGAGCCGGCGCATATATTCTTTGTGACTAAGCTGCCGAAGACTCGCTCTGGTAAAATCATGCGCCGTCTATTAAAGGCGGTGGCCACCGGCGCATCTCTCGGCGACGTGACGACTTTAGAAGACGAGACGTCTGTAGAAGAGGCGAAAAAGGCCTATCTAGAGCTAATGTCTGAAATTAAGAAGCCGTAGTGTTTTTGTCTAACTCGGCGTGTTTTAAAATTCGACATTTTTTATAATAAGAGTTTTATAATGCGCCTTTTGTATATATGTGAGCCGTTCTACACTGCCAGTCGACGGCGAGGTGGCTAGAGAAGTTTCAAATCTGGCGAAGAGCCAGGGCTTTTCTGTAGTGAGACTCACCTCCGACGCGCTTAAGTTGACGATAGAGCTTTTGAAAAAAGGTATTACTCCCACTAGGGCGTTGGAGATTTTTAGACTAGTTGAGAAAGTAGTCGCCTTCGACGCAGTGCCGGTGCCGTTGTCGTACTTAGAACTGGCCGCCAAGAAGTGGGGCATTTGTAACGATGTAGAGATAGAGAATTTTCTGAGAGAGACTGGGGAGAAGTTTGGGAAGGTTATAGCTGATGAGTTTAAAACATTTGGCGAATTTATGGCGACGGTGACTCAACTACTTAGTATGTTCCCCGTGGCGAGAGTTATGTATAGCAAAAGTGGAGATGTGTGGCGTATTGCTTTTACATCTGTGGGGAGCCACTCTTTGAGGTGTTTAGGAATTTTTGCAGAATCTGCAATTAGACAATACGGCTGTGAGGTAAAGACGACGTATGAAGAAAATGTCATAACTGCAGAAATTGTCTGTTAAAAGTTTTATACTCAATGTACAATTTTGTACATGCCTCAGAAATATTCAAGACTAGCTGTGGAGAGACCTCTCGCCGACGAGTTTTCACACAAAGTTAGAAAGACTGGCCGTAAACCTAGTGAAGTTATTAGGGCTGTGCTGACGGCGGTGATAGACGCCATAGACCATGGACTCGACCCAGTGGATATGTTACACATATGTAGAATTGCTAGAAGCATAGGCCCGGGCCGTTCTGGTTTTGAAAATGGTCAGAAGGCGGGTGTTTTACTAAGGGCGTACTACACCCCCCGCGAATTTCTTGAAGTACTAGCTAAGATTGGCCCCCAGATCTTGGGGGTGTATAAAGTAGGTCCAGACATGTTTAGAATAAACGATGTACAAGTGAAAGAAACTATACGTGGAGTTTTAGCTGGACTCGGCTGCGGGTCTGAAGAACGTCAAGAATTCTTAATAGTTAAGTGTTAGTGTACATTTTTGTACACTTAACATAGATATTGGCTAATCAAGAAAATTGTTTATAATTATATTTATTAATACAGAGAATATGTATGATACATGTCTATCTCGAGAAGAGATGCTTTGAAGCTGGGCGTAACAGTTGGAGTCGTTGGTGGCGCCTCTGGACTTTTGTTAAAGGCGGCGGCTGAGGCTTCAAAAACGCCGACGCGGCAGTTTTATTCAGTTCCTTCTATCTGCGGCATGTGTATGGGCCAGTGCGCTATATATATAGACGTAGTAGATGGAAAGCCAGTGAGAATTAGGTCGAATACAAACGCCCCTACTAGCGCCACTGGCATATGCGCCAGAGGAGTGGCGGGGACTTTTAACACTTGGCTTAATCCAGACGCCATAAAGAAACCAATGGCGAGAAAGGCATTAGTCGACTGGGTGCAGGGGAAGATCTCGTGGGAAGAGGCTAAGAGACAGATTTCTCAAAATAGAGGCTCATTTGACGACATGGTAGAAATCGACTGGAATACAGCTATTGAGATAATTGCAAAAAAGTTAAAAGAATTGGCAGACAATAACGAACGCCACGCCTTTATGTTTCTCTTCGGGGCGTGGGGCCCCGTCGCCTCGCTGAGATCTGCCGTGCCGATTTCTAGATTTGCCGACACGTTCGGCGGTGGTCAGATAATGTTTGACAACCCCTACTGTACATACCCCAGGTATTTAGGCCACTGGCTAACCTGGGGCCACGGGCATCAAGCCCACACTGTATGTATAGACTACGACAGCGTTGACGCCTTTTTAATAGTTAGGAGGAACGTCATAGGGGCGGGCGTAGTGTCAGAGACTTGGAGATTTATGAAGGCTGTTTCAAAAGGTGCTAAGTTAGTAGTAATCAGCCCAGTGTTCGACGAGACTGCTTCCTACGCCACTGTCTGGCTCCCCGTGAAGCCGGGGACAGACATAGCTGTATTAGAGGCCTTTATGAAATACATCTTAGACAACGGATACTACGTAGAGCCTTACCTACAGAGAATGACTAACGCTCCGTTTTTAATAAAGCTAAGCGATGGCCTGCCTCTGTTGGCGACTGAAGTGGCTTGGGATAAATACGAATTGTCTGAGCCAACTACCTTTGCCTATGTGGTGTGGAACCCAGCTGCCGACAAGCCCGCTCCCGACACGGCGCCAATTAGACCAGCCCTTTTTGGAGAATACGAAGTAGAGTTAAAAAGCGGCGAGAGAGTTAAGGTGAAGACTGCGCTTCAGATTTTAAAAGATTGGGTGGACGCCAATCTCGACGCCTTGGCGAAAAAACACGGAGTGTCTGACTACATGGAGGCTGTGGCAAAAGAGGCAGATGTAAACGTGGACGATTTGAGACGCGCCGCCGAGATTGTGGCTAGGTACAGAGCTGTCTCGTCTATTGGGTGGCACGACCCGCGGTATTCAAACTCTCCACAGACTTGGAGAGCCATCGGCATATTAATGGCGCTTCTTGGGAGAATTCAACAGCCGGGTGGCCTATTCTTATTAACTCATTTAATTATGCCTTACGCCACGATATACAATACAGTGTTGAGATATACAGACAAGGCAAATCCCTATAAGACTATCCGCGGCTTGACGTTTTCTGAATACGTCTCTGCCTACGCCGAGGCGATTTACACCATCCCCCTAGCTCCGCCTCTCCCCGGCCCAAGCGACCGCGGCGCGCCTCCGGTAAGAGATTTAAGGAGGGTGTTTGAAGCAGAGGCTGAGAAACGTGGCGTGTTGTACGCCTACGACACAGTCCAGGCCTTGTATGAAAGTGTAGTGCATGGAAAGCCGTTTAGAGTAAAAGTGATATTTATCATTGCCTCTAACCCCATCCCGCAGATAGGCAATTCAAAACTGGTGGAGGAGATATTCCGCAAAGTAGATTTAGTAATTATCCACGACATACAGTTTAACGACTCTGTCGCCTTCGCCGACGTTATTCTACCAGATATTCCCTACCTCGAGCGTATGGACTTATCGCTGCCCGGGCCCTTCACCCCATTCCCCGCCATATCGGTAAGATTTCCGTGGTACTACGAAGAGTATATGAAGAGAATTGAGCAAGGGGAGAAGCCCGGCGAGTTAGATAAGAAATATAGGTCGAGAGATGGGAGGACAATTTTTGAAGTATTGTTGATGACAGCTAGAAGACTACAGCAACTGGGCGTTAAGGCTAGAGACGGGACTGAGTGGAGTCAAAACATGCCTGTGGGGATGATAACAGAAGACGGCATCTTCCCCATTGCTAACTTAAGGATGTTTATAAATGCCGTCTTTAGGAGAATTAGAATAATTGATGAAAAGGGCGAGGTGAGACAGCCTACTGTAGATGATTTATATAAAATGGGCGGCTATATGATATTAGTCCCCACGGGTAGGAGAGTTGTTGTAGTTGACGAACGTTGGAGTCAAGCTCTGGGGAGAGAAGTAAGAGTGGGTGTCCACGTCTTTAGGCCAGTGAAGTACTCAATTGAGCTCGAGGCACTTCTGTGGAGACAGATACATTACAACTCTCCAATTACAGCGGGCGCAGTGCCTTTGCCGACTCCAAGTGGGAGAGTAGAGATCTACAGCATAAATCTAGCCTACGATGTGAAGAGAGTTTTTGGCAAGTCAGTTATGTCAATTGACCCCTCTGACTTAGAGGGGAAGAGGAGTGGAGTAGATCCGTTGTTCTCGCCAGTGCCAATATACGCCGGCATGGCGAGGCCAGACTATATGTGGGCTTCTAATCTGCCTCCTACAGAAGGCATTGATATCGACGGGCTGGTTGAGCCCGCTCCGCCAAAGAGGCTGTTGTTAGTGTACCGCCACGGGCCGTATACACATACCCACAGCCATACGCAGAATAATCTACTGCTAAATGCCTTGACACACGACGAGTTGTTAACTGCTTGGATACATCCAGACACCGCGGCGGCTCTGGGGCTAAAGGAGGGTGACTATATAGAAGTGAGGCCCGCCGCGCCTAAGGTGGCTAAGCAGTTAGAACGTTTTAATGTCCAGCTCCCCACGGCGAGGTTTAAAGTACATGTGACGAAAAAAGTGAGGAGAGACATAATTGCAATATATCACTACTGGCCTGTGCCTAGAGATGGGAAATATAGACTTAGGGCGAAGGCTGAGAGATTGGCCGGCATTAGGTCGGGGTGGAGTGACGACAATTACCTAGGGCCTTTGTTAATGACCCGCCTTGGCACAGCTGGCGCCATGGGTAATACAGTAGTAGAAGTGTCTAAGGTGGGTGGGCTATGAGGCCGGTATTTGTAATTGATATAAATAAATGCGTGGGCTGCCGCGCCTGCGTAGCTGCGTGTATTGTAGAACACGGCCAGCCCTTCGTGGCGTCTGCGAATATTGCAGCTGGTTTGCCTAGATTTACAAGGACTAGGACTTACGTCAGTTGGGTAGAGAGAGAGAACGGCGATAGGCCGACGCGCCGCTTTATATCGCATTTATGTTTCCACTGTGAGAAGACTCCGTGTCTTGAAGTATGTCCGACACATGCTACTTACAAGACTCCGGAGGGGGTGGTGCTGGTGGATAAAGACAAGTGCGTAGGCTGTAGGTATTGTATTATGGCTTGTCCATACGGCATGAGGTTTATGCCGCCGGCCTACGACTTCTTAAAGGCTGAGAAAAACCCAGTGGTGAAAGACGCAAAGGCGGGTACAGAATACGGCGGCGTGATGTTTAAACCGCCGGTGCCGAATAAATGGGCTACTAAACTAACAGCTGTAGATAAATGTACTTTGTGTTACCATAGATACAACGGCGATGGGAAAATTTGGACGCCGGCGTGTGTTGAGACTTGTCCCACTGGCTCTAGGATGTTCGGCGACTTAGACGACCCCAAGGACCCAGCGGCTGATTTAGTTAGGAGAGGCGTTGCTAAACACGCAGAGCCTGCGAGAGGAACAAGAGGATTAGTATATTGCGTGGGGCTATGAAGTCGCCGGCTGTATTCTACGGAGTTTTAATACTTGGAGTTGTTTTGTTAGGCATTGGCGCATATGGCATTTGGGAGAAAAACGTGACGTTGCACACTACGAGTCTATGGGCTTTTATGATTTCGGTTTACGCCTTTTTCGCCCTTATGGCTATTACAGAGCTGCCGGTGTCGTTATTCGCCTTGAGGCTTGTACGTGCTGAAGTTGTTGAGGTAGTGTCTCGCTACCTAATTGCCCTGTCGATAGTTACTGTGTTACCTGCGTTTGTAGTGATCTTCGCCGACTTGACACAGCTGTGGGCGTTTCCATGGATGTTCTTGAGCTTTAATGCGACGTCGAAAATCGCCTGGATGGCGGTGTTTTACATAATCTTTGTCTTAGCTCTCTTAGTGAAGTTAGTACAAGAAATTAGAGGCGGCAGCCACCGTAACGCCTTTTGGATCGCCTTAGCCGTGTTGATTTTCTCAGCCTTGGCGCATCTAAACTTAGGAATGATCTTCGGCTCGTCGTACGGCGTACCTGCATGGTATGGACTATTTACCGGTGTGTACTTAGTCACTATAGGCATAGTGGCAAGCTTCGCCTTAATGCCGCTGGCGTTGGCAATTAGCGAAAAAATTAGACATGGACACGTGAGAGAGGAAGTGAGAGAATTCACATTTGCAATAGTTAGTAAAGCCTTGTTGATCTTAATACCTCTATTCGTCTTCCTCACCGCGTGGTATATTGAGACGTCGAAATATTCACCGCCTGTATATCAAGCAGTGTACCATATGGTATACGGCGCCTTGAGTAACTACTTCTGGGGCATTGTAGTTGTTCTCGGAGTTTTGATATCGATTGTGTTAATTATAGTTAGTCACCTAAGGAAAAACTTTGGGCTTTTGTCTATTGCTGCGTTGTTTGTCTTAGCTGGGCAATTCACAGCTCTGACATTGTACATCTTAGCTGGCCAGATCGGCGCTATGCAAAACCAACTCTCTGTATACGGTATTGAAAATTACAACTTCGCCTCTGACATCGACGAATTCTTCTCACCAATAGAGTTGTCTGCACTACCTCTAGCAGTAGGACTGTGGCTAGTACTCTGGGCACTTGCCGTACGGCTATTAGCCTTAGAGAAAGAAGATAAGGCAGTATTCATCTTTAGAAAAATTGACAAAAAACAAAAATCAAAAAAGTAATTTAAATCACTATTTTTTCTCTATACCAAACTCGAGATTATATTTTATAAATTTTTTAGAGACCCCCGGAATTTTCTAAACCTGGTTCTCGCCTATTGGCGATAGACATCGCACCTGGCTTGTTAGTAAAAATATTATTTGTTAACTTCTTATTACGCGGACCATCGTCTATAGTAGTTAATAAAGTTTTTTAGGGATGAGTATAGAGTGTCATATGTCCAGGTTGGCAATAATAGCGTGGTCTGGGACTGTGGATAAATTATACCCAGTGGCGATCCTTTCAAGCGCCGCGGCCTCTGCGGGGTGGGAGGTAGATGTGTTTTTCACCTTCTGGGGGCTGAACGCGATTAGAAAAGACGCGTTGGATAAGCCACTGAAGGTTAGTGCAGACTTTGCTGAATACGCCCCGGCTGTTGAAAATGCTATTAAACAAATGAACTATCCCCCGTGGCATGAGTTGTTGAGACAAGCAAAGGCTTTGGGCAATGTCAAAGTGTATGCATGTTCAACTACCATGGAGATGTTTGGAATTAAAGACAAGTCTGAGTTGGCGGATTTTGTAGATGAAGTAGTGGGAGCAGCCACTTTCTTAGAGAGGGCGAGAGGCGCAGTGACTTTGTTTATATAAACCTCTTTTTTCCATATTACAAATTGTCATGTAATAAGATTTTTAGCTGTAGTATATGGCGTATGTATGGACCCACTAGATGTATTTCTATTCGGAGTCTTTCCATATGTAGCTCTTTTAATGTTTGTAGTAGGGGTTTTATGGAGGTTTAGTAAGTGGGTGAGGGCAAGTGGTACAACTGGCCTCTATTCAGTAAATGTATTTGGCTACTCCTGGGGGTTTGACAAGAGGCTGTCTGAGACTTTGAAGAGGATTTTTACACTCTACACCCTCAACACTTCTGATAGGTTGGTGCTAGTGGGGTCATTTCTCTTCCACTGGGGCATCTGGATAGCTCTTCTTGGCCACTTAGCGATGATCGTGCCTCCGTACCAATTCGGCGTGTCGAAAGAGTTGCATAAGGCAATCGCGCTCTATGTCGGGGGGGCCGCGGGAATCGCCGCCCTCATCGGTCTGGTTTTACTACTAGTCAGAAGGCTAATTAGAGCCGACGTGAGAAAGCTAAGCTTTTTAGATGACTGGTTTGCTCTCGTGTTGTTAATCGCCATAGTGGCGCTCGGCAACTACCAAGCACTTGTCATAAGGCCAGACTATATGAACACGCTCTCTCCGTGGCTGCAGAACATATTACTGGGCAATGTGTCAGCTGCATTGACCTACGTGGCGGAGTTAGACGTGGTGTCAAAACTACACGTCTTTTTAGGTATGGTGTTCATCGCCTACGTGCCCCTAGGCAAAATGATACACCCCTTCTCCTACGCCGCGATGCCTACAATTTGGAAGAAGCCTACAGAACTATATGGGTATAGAGTGTGGAAGTCTCCTCTAGAGGAGTTGAAATAATTTTTATAGTAATAAATTTTATAAATTAATTAAATTGTATATATATGCCAAAGACGCTTGATGTTAGAGGTAAGTTCTGCCCAATACCTGTGATGGAGACTGCGAAGGCTATTAATGAAGTGGCGGTGGGGGATGTGTTAGAGATACTAGCCACTGACCCAGCCGCCGATCCCGACATTAGGGCGTGGGCTAAAAGGATGGGCCACGAAGTTGTCCATAGCGAAAAACTCAGCGATGGGACTTTAAAAATTGTAGTGAAGAGATTGAAGTAGTATTGTTTTTTGTTATTACCAGTCTGTAGTTAATAAGTTTTTTTATCTTGTCCACATGTACTAACATGGCGGCTCCGAGTAACCTACCGCCGAGAGATGAATTGTTGAAAAAAGCTGAAGAGATTCTAAAGCCGCTGGAGGAGGGGCCCTGGCCGAGCCACGTCGCTGAGCTCAGGAAGACTAGATACCCGCTGCATGTATACGGCGTGGGGTTAGTGGCTAGGAAGAGTCCTTGGGGACCCGCAGCGGTGAAGGTAGAGTATGTAAATACTGGTGTCTTGTCTAGGTGGGCGAGAGACTGGGTGCCGGGCGGGGGGGCTGAGGTGCACTTCCGTATTTTCCACACGCCTGGCAAGTTCTTGAGGACGGACTTCGCGAGGCAGATTATAAAAATTTCTAGAGAGTTGGGCGTGGGTCTTATCGAACTAGTGGGGCAGACCGGCGCCTTAGTGTTAAACCTCACGCCTGATAAAGCGGAGGAGATGGTAGACGCCTTGCGCTCTATAGGCACTGATGTTGGCGGCAGCGGCGACGCGATAAGGTCATTAAACGCCTGTGTTGGCCCCGCGTTGTGTGAATTTGCCTTATTTGACACTTTGAAGTGGTATGCAGAGTTTTACAAAGACAAACGTGTAAATGACAATATTGTAACGCCTAACTATCCCTATAAGTTTAAAATAAAGATCTCAGGCTGTCCCTTCGACTGCGCCAGGGCTAGTAGAGGAGACATAGGGTTTATTGGCGTCTGGGAGGGCGCTCCCGATGTGGATTTAGAGTTGTTTAGAAAGAAGGTTGAGGCGGGCGAGGTCGACCCTGTGAAGTTGGCAGCGGATTGTCCCAGCGGGGCTATACAATGGGACGCCGAGAGAAAAGAACTAAAAATCGACGGGAGTAGGTGTAAAAAGTCAATGCACTGTATTA